>DATCNU010000031.1:0-5653 GCA_036565085.1 Arthrobacter sp. | reverse complement strand
GCTGGCCGGCCACCACCGTCAACGGCCTCAAACGGCCACTCACCCTGCAGCTCTGACTCCGCTCCGCACGGCGGCCGTTCACCTCACCCGGACTCTGCGTTCACATCGAGGACGGACGGCAAAATTGCAGCCGCAACACAGAGTCACCGGTATAGACCAATAAGGGCTTTCGCCTGCTTTTCCAAGAAAGATTCAGTCTCCCGGGCAGTCGGCCGGGTCCCCTGATGCTGATGTGACTTGATTCCGAGGTCAAATTCGGCAGGCAGGCCGTCGGCTATGAACGCCGGGGCACCACGCACTGCGGGATCAGCCTGGGGACGGCTGTCGGGCGCAGTTTTCGCGGATCCTCACGGTTTTCCGGGGTGTTTCTTCTCACCTTTCATGTCCTTGCGGGCTGTACGGGCGGCTCAATAGCGTGACACAGGACCGCCACGTACCAACGAAGGGACTGCAATGCCATCCGCAGCCGCCATGACGGATCCACCCACCCCCGCCAAGAAAGGTCCGCCGGCCCTCCAACCGGGCGCCTCCGGCCCACCTCCTTCCAAGAACTTCCGCAGCTACCTGACCGACGGCCTCCGCTGGGACCTCCCGGCGTCCCTGGTGGTGTTCCTCGTCGCCGTTCCCCTCTCCCTCGGCATAGCGGCCGCGTCGGGCGCACCCGTCATGGCCGGCCTGATTGCCGCCGCCGTGGGCGGGATCGTGGCAGGAAGCCTCGGCGGCTCGCCCCTGCAAGTCAGCGGACCCGCCGCCGGTCTGACAGTCATCGTCGCAGGACTGATCGAACAGTTTGGCTGGCAGGCCACCTGCGCCATCACCGCGGCGGCCGGAGTGCTCCAGGCACTGTTTGGCATCGCCAGGATCGGCCGTGTCGCACTCGCCATAGCGCCTGTGGTGGTCCACGCCATGCTGGCAGGCATCGGCATCACCATCGTGCTGCAGCAACTGCATGTGATGCTCGGCTCTGAATCCGCCAGCGAGGCCTGGGCGAACATCACCGCCATCCCTGGAAGCATCCTCGCCGCTGACATTCCGGCCGCGGTCCTGGGCGGCGTCGTCATCATCGTCCTGCTCGGCTGGAAGCACCTTCCGTCCCCCATCCGCCGCATTCCCGGGCCGCTCGTTGCAGTCATCGCCGCAACAGCACTCTCCCTTCCGTTCAACGTGGACAGGATCACGTTCGACGGCTCGCTTCTGGACGCACTGTCCTTTCCCCAGGTTCCCGACGGCAACTGGACAGCTGCCGTCATAGGAGTGGTCACAGTGGCACTGATCGCCAGCGTGGAATCACTGCTGTCCGCGGTGGCCGTGGACAAGATGCACCACGGAAAGCGAACCAATTTCAACCGCGAACTCCTCGGCCAGGGAGCGGCCAACGTGACCTCCGGGCTCCTGGGCGGGCTTCCCGTCACCGGCGTGATCGTGCGCAGCGCCACCAACCTCGAGGCCGGTGCCCGGACCCGAAAGTCAGCCATACTCCACGGCGTGTGGGTGCTGGTCTTCTCGCTGCTGCTCGCTGCGCTGATTCAGCTTGTTCCGGAGGCTGTGCTCGCTGGGCTGCTGATCGTCATCGGATCCCGGCTGGTCCGGCTTGCGGACATCAGGACAGCCCGGGTAACCGGCGACCTCACCGTCTACGGCGTGACGCTGTTGTGCGTGGTGTTCGTCAACTTGCTGGCGGGAGTACTGACCGGCCTGCTCCTGGCGGTGGGACTTGTCCTCTGGCGGGTGGCACGGGCGAGCATCCATGCTGAGCCACTTGCCACCGGAGACGGGGAGCGCTGGCGGGTGGTTATCGAGGGATCGTGCAGTTTCCTCTCCCTGCCAAGGCTCAGTACGGTGTTGGCGTCGGTTCCGGCAGGCTCCCACGTCACGGTTGAGCTGGAGGTGGACTTCCTCGACCACCCCGTCCACGACACACTCGATGCCTGGCGCAACCGGCATGTCAGCACCGGAGGCACGGTGGTGATGGAGGAAAGCGGCACTGCCTCGCTTCACGACGCCCAGGCCGGACCACCAACCCGCGGCAGTTCACGCTCGGCACTTCGCGGCGGATTTGCGCCCTGGCGCAGCTGGCAGCGCCGTACCCGGACAGGGCACGCTGCAGCCCCGGACGCCCCGGCGCCCCTGCGGTCGATTCTTGCCGGCGTGGACAATTACCACCGGCGCAATGCCCACCTTGTGCGCCCACACGTGCAGGAGCTTTCCGCCTTCCAGGACCCCGACACCCTGTTCGTCGCCTGCTCGGACTCACGCCTGGTGCCAAACCTGATCACCAGCAGCGGACCCGGTGATCTCTTCACCGTCCGGAACGTGGGCAATGTGGTGGGGGACGACAGAAGGGACGAATCGATTGAGGCCGCGCTCGACTTTGCCATCAACGAGCTGTCGGTGAAGTCCATCGTGGTCTGTGGCCACTCGGGCTGCGGGGCCATGACCGCGCTGCATGCTGACCCGCACCCCACCGGGCCGGAAACCAGGTCCGACGCGCCGCCCGCGTCCCCGCCGCGGGGAGCCATCGACGTCTGGCTCGACCATGCCAGGCCAAGCCTCGCTGCTTTCCGGGACGGACATCCGGTCCAGATGGCAGCAGCGGATGCCGGGTATGCTGCCGTCGATCAGCTGGCGATGGTCAACGTGGCAGTACAAGTGGAACGGCTCCAGCGCCACCCTGGCCTGCGGGAAGCGCTCGAAGCCGAACGCATCCATCTTGCCGGGCTTTTCTACGACATCACTACGGCACGTGTCCTGCGGATCACTCCCTCGGGCATCAGCCACCTCGATCCCCTGCCCCGGCAGCTCCCGGCAGCCGCGATGGAAGGCCTGCCTGTCGGGTAGGCGCCCCGGCCGGGGCTCAGGGGCGCCACAGGGCAACGCCGAAACGTGTCCAGGCTAGGGCAGCACCAGGTCGCCATCAACGCGGCGCGGGATGCCCAGCGGATTGTCATCGCGCAGCGCCGGGTGCAGGACAGGCTCCGGAGCGTCCTGGTAGGCGACGGGCCGCTGGAACCGGCGGACCGCCGTCGCGCCCACGGAGGTGAAGATTGAGGTGGTGGCCGGATACGGGCCGCCGTGCTGCTGCGCCCAGTTCACCGCGACGCCGGTGGGCCACCCATCGAACAGCACGCGGCCAGCCAGGCCGGACAGCTGCTCTACGAGCCCTGAGACGTCCTCTCCGGGCTGGGCGTGCAGCGTGGCGGTGAGGCTTCCCGGCACCTTGGCCAGTGCATGGGACAGCTCCTCCTGCCCCGAGTACTCGATGAGCAAAGTGGTGGGGCCAAAGCACTCCTCCAGCAGCTCATCGGGGCGCTCAAGCACGTTGGCCGCTGAGGTGGAGAACACCACCGGAGCGGCGCCGTCCTGGCTGGCATCCTGGTCCACGCTGCCGCTGACGATGGCCACGTTCGGAACCGAAGCGACGCTGCGCAGGCCGGCCGGGTAGGCGTCTGCGATGCGGCCTGTGAGCATGGCCGCCGCGGGCTTGTCATTGCAGGCCTGGGCAAGCTCGCCGGCGAAACCGCTTCCCGCGGGGATGAAGACCAGCCCGGGCTTGGTGCAGAACTGGCCAGCGCCCATGGTGAAGGACGCCGCCAGTCCGGCGGCGAGCTCGCCGGAACGCCGGGCCAGGGCGGCGCCGGTGATCACGACGGGATTCAGGCTGCCCAGTTCGCCGTAGAAAGGGATGGGCTCCGGGCGGGAGACGGCAAGGTCAAAGAGCGCACGGCCGCCGGGGATGGACCCGGTGAAGCCTACGGCCTTGATGGCGGGGTCCCGGACCAGGGCGGCGCCCGCCTCGCGCCCTTCGACCAGGGCGAAGATGCCTTCCGGGGCGCCTGCTGCCCGCAGCGCTTCCGTGACGATTTCAGCTGTCCTTTCCGACAGCTTCAGGTGGCCAGAGTGGGCCTTGACGATCACGGGGCAGCCCACCGCCAGGGCGGAAGCAGTATCCCCGCCGGCCACCGAGAACGCGAACGGGAAGTTCGACGCGGAGAATACGGCTACCGGTCCGATCGGGCGCAGGATGCGGCGGAGGTCGGGCTTGGGTGGAGTCGCGCCGGGATCTGCATGGTCGATCACGGCTTCAAGGTAAGAACCCTCGGTGATCACGCGGGCGAAAAGCCGGAGCTGCCCGGAGGTGCGTGCCACCTCACCCGTCAGGCGGGCGGTGCCGAGACTGGTTTCGGAGTCCGCGATCTCCACGAGTTCCGACGCGTTGGCGTCCAGGGCGTCGGCGACGGCGGCAAGCCAGCCGGCACGCTCGACGTCTGACGCGGACGCCGCGATGGACGCCGCCCTGGCCGCGGCAGCGGTGCGCTGTGAAAGAGCGGGGGTTGCGGTTGTCACTGGAGTCACCTTTTCCTGATCCGGTAATTCGTGCCTGCATTCATCAGGTCTGTGTCCACTTCAAGCTTTCACCATTCGGCGTTCACCGTCCGTCGGGTGTTTCGCGAAACCGGAAGCCGAGCCCGGGCTGGTCCGTGAGTGCCACGCGGCTGTTGCTGAACCGGACCGGCGCAGGTCCGGCCAGGATGCCCAGCTGCTCAAAGGAGGCGTCTTCGACATCTTCGACCAGCGTAGGCTCCGCCAGCGTCAGTGCCAGCTGGCCGGAAAGCTCTGGAAGCAGGTGGGGCATCACCTTGACGCTGTTGGTCCGGGCGAGTTCCACAATCCGCCGGAACGGGGTGATGCCGCCCACCCGGATGATGTTGGGCTGGATGATGTCCACGGCTTCCGCCTCAATGAAATCGCGGAAACGGTAGATGGTGTGAAGGTTTTCGCCCAAGGCAATCGGAACAGGCGAATGCTTCCGCAGCCGTCGGTACGCCCACAGGTCATCGGCCCGGATCGGCTCTTCAAGCCACTCCAGCCCGAACTCCGCCAGGGCATCGAGGGCTTTGAACGTGGTGGTCAGGTCCCAGCGCTGGTTGGCGTCGATCATCAGCTTGCGGTCCGGTCCGAGCACCGACCGCACCGCCGCCACCCGCTCGGCATCCTCGCGGATGTCCGGCTTGCCCACCTTGATCTTGACGGCGCGGTGACCCGCGGCCACCCAGCGCTGAGCCTGGGCCACGAGCTCCTCCAGTGTGTAGTGCAGGTTCACGCCGGAACCGTACACCTCTGCGGACTGGTGCCGCTGGCCCAGCAGGCCCGCGACAGACGTCCCCGCCCGGCGTGCCTGCAGATCCCAGAGCGCCAGGTCCGCTCCGGCCATGGCGATGGTAGTGAGTCCCCCGCCCCCGGCCTCGTGCAGGTGCTTCCACAGCTCATCCCACACCGTCTCCGGGTTGGCAGGCAGGCCCGCGATGAAGGGGGCAACGTCGTAGTCCAGGAGCGCTTTGACGGCCTGCGGCCCAATGGTGGGCGTCCACGAGAAACCGTGCCCCGCGCCGCCGTCGTCCGTGTGGAGTTCGGTGACAATCACGTGGTTTTCCGGCGCCTCCGCGCCCCAACTGCGGTGCAGCCGGGCGGTCAGGAGCCTGGTGGACAGGCCAGTGATGCGCGCTGCGGTCCTGACGGATTCGACGGCCGGCGCGCTCATCAGCGGCCGGCCAGCTCGTAGCCCTTGGCCAGGATGGACTTCAGCTGGACCAACTGGTCCCCGGTGGGGTCCACCAGCGGCGGCCGGACGGACCCGACGGCCAGTCCTCCGAGC
>DATCNU010000030.1:0-5738 GCA_036565085.1 Arthrobacter sp. | reverse complement strand
CTAGGGGGTCATGTGCCAGAACCAGCGAAGGACATCAACCAACAATCGGATGATGTTCACCACCAGGTTCCAAGCGCCCCATGGCTTCTCCCGCTTACGCTTCGAAGACACACCGGCACCTCCTCCCGAAGGAAAAAGGTGCGACCTGCGCGGAAGCTGGTTGACAACAACCGCCCAGAAGGGCCTACTCTTGAGGTGTGAGATCAAGGATTAGGCCCTTGTAATCGCACCAAACGAGCGCATTGCGCTGAACAATGACCCGCCGCCCGCGGGTCATTTGTTTTTAACAATGCAGCGGGCTCTTGCCCGCCAGATACAGCCTATACAGACCCCGTGCCTGTCTTACTCAACGCCTCCGGGTACGACAGAGGTCTTGCCCAACCAAGCCTTGTGCCGGAACCTGAGGCACTGGACGGACCAGCTTCCCATGGACCACGACACCCGCCGCCGGCGCACCAGCCGTTGTGGTCAGGTCCTTTTCAGCCATGGACGACACACATTTGATGTGCGGAGACCGGCTGGGGAGCTACTGAATCCTTACCCGCTGGGCAGTTTCTCAGACGCTCGGGGGACTACCAGCGGAGTTCCAGGCGGTGACATCCACAAGCTGCAGGGCGGTGGTTCATCACCACCAGGTTCCGTCGGCCCGCGTGATCCAAGCTGTCATTTTCAGAAGCTGACTGCACTGACTTTCCCGTCATTTCGGGGTAGTGCAGATGACTTCTGAACACTGGCTACCCGATACTCCTCTGCACTATGGTCACTTCAGCCAGGCACTCCGCCGCCCAACGGCTTAGTGCAGAGGACTCCTGACATTCAGTGCAGACGACTTCTGAAAATGACAACATGGCAGTGGGCTTCCGCGGCACGGTGATCGACCGGCTATTGAGACATGGGAGCTGACTATTGGACTAATCGACTTAGGCGCCAAAGAGCCGGCCGTGTACTTACAGCACTCGGAGCGCCTGCGCGTCGTCACGTTCTCGTCGGGACAGAGAGTGGAGGACCGCGAGGTCTCCGTGCCGCGCTCGTGCTGCGTCGACGAGTAGGTCGACAGCAGCAGTCACAGCACGGGGAGGTGCCGCGCAGTCCACGTCGACGCTCAGCGCCAGGTCTTCAGTGTGGACGGCAAGCTCAACAAGTCGGGTTCGAAGGTACTCGTCCAGGAAGAGTTCCTCTCCGGGGCGATGCCCGACGGCTACGCGACGGTCAGATGGTTCCGTTCTGAGCCGTGCTTCGAGTTTCTTGAGGGCGTCGCCGGCTTCGTCAGCGATCGTCGCGGGCCCCCGAGCTGCGGTCTCGGCACTCCGTTGTTCGACGCCTGCATTTAGCGCCGAGGACCGGCTGGACGGGTCGGTGAGACGTGCGTAGTACATCGTGGCGGAAACGGGAGGCTGCTGCCCCGTGAGGTCTCCGTCGAGAAACCATCCGACCTGCAGGATGCTCCGAGCTAGATGACTAGCTAAGACCCCGACTGTCATGCTCTCAAGCACGGACTCGTCGTGCCAGCGGGCACTGGTCTCCGCGTTCTGAAGCAATGACAGCGCGGCTCCAGCAGCCTCGAGATAGATGTCGCGGGTCTGGTCCATACTCCATCTTCTCAACGAATCTGGCATTGGGCGCGTCGCGATAGCAAGGTGTCCGGTTGTCCACCGGCTTGCGGGCGTCGGGAAAGGGCTACTTAGCTCCCGCGAGGCATGTGCTTTGTAGAGTTATCCTGTGCGCTTCGAATTGCCCTCGCTGATCGATCCTGAACTGTGGTCTTTCGTTGATGAGTCCCGCGCCTTCTACGCCCGGCGTCCGGCCGGCCGTGGTCCGAGCAGCCTGGAAGAGCTGCGCGCGGTCCGGGCCGGCGCAGCGGTACCTGCTGAGTGTGATCCACGGCCGATCGCCGAGCTGGCCAGCGCCGATGGCCGAAGCGTTCCGGTTCGGATCCACGTGCCGGTCAGCAAGCCGGCAACGGGCGTGTTCCTGGAAATCCACGGCGGCGGCTTCTACATGGGTTCGGCCGCCGGAAGCGACGTTCGCAACAGGCGCCTTGCGGACGCGCTGGGTATTGCAGTGGTCAGCGTGGATTACCGGCTCGCTCCCGAGCACCCCTGGCCGTCAGCACCCGTCGACTGCGAGACAGCAGCGCTGTGGCTGGTGGAGCACGCCGAAGGCCGTTTTGGCACAGAGAAACTCGCCGTCGGTGGCTTCTCCGCCGGAGCGACGCTGGCGGTGTCTACGCTGGTGCGGTTGCGTGATCGCGGGGTCAATGCATTCAGCGGCGTCGTGCTGCAGTTCGGCACCTATGACCTCGCTGCGCAGACGCCAGCCGGACGCCTGATCGCCGACGAGTACTTTCTTGACGCCTACGCGGGGACCACGCCGGATCGCACCCACCCCGACCTCTCGCCCCTCTTCGCCGAGCTCGCCGGCCTACCGCCGATCCTGATCGTGGTCGGCAGCGACGACATCCTTCTGGAAGACAATCTGGCCATGGCCACACGACTGTCAGCCGCCGGTGTCGGGGTCGATCTGCGTATCTATCCCGCGTCCCCCCACGGATTCCCCGGACACGCGACGCCGATGGCACGAGCCACTCTCGAACAGATCGATGTGTGGCTTCGAGCTCAGCTAAGCCCAGCAAACTGAATCGGTCCTCCGGAACTGACCTTGTGTCCTGGTGATGGCTTCCGGACCGGAACCAGACAGGGTCTACCCATCGCAGCCGGTAAGGCATAGATTTTTGATGTCAGCACAATCCCGGTTCCTGGACAGGTGATCTGCACTTTCCGGCGACCCGCAATTCTCAGGGAGGTCATCATGGAAAACTTTCTGCGGCGGAGTGGATTTGAAGTTCCGGATCCCGTTCGCCGATTTCTGCAGGGCGACTTGGATTCGTGGCTGCGCGTCGAAGAATACCGGGAGGGCGACATGCTCGTGGTCCGGGCCGACGTCCCGGGTATCGACCCGGAAAAGGACGTGGACATCACCGTCGCCGATGACGCCCTGCACATCGAGGCGCGGCGCGAGGAGAAGACTGAGCACAAGGACAAGACGGGCTATCGGAGCGACGTCCGCTACGGTGAGTTCTCCCGCAGCATCCCGCTGCCCCAAGGCGTGAGCCAGGATGGTATTGGGGCCACTTACACGGACGGGGTCATCGAAGTCCGCGTCCGGCTTCCGGAAAAGTCCGGTACCTCCGCCACGAAAATCCGGGTGTCCCGTAGCCGGAGCCCTGCCGGTGACCAGTCTCCGGAACCGCAAGAGAACCACGTGAGGTGATCATCAGGGCGGCAGACGCATTGGAAGGTCACCGTAACCGCGCAGCCGTATAAGGGCCGTGATGGCTCACCGGCTCGAAAGTCCCGGCCCAGATTCCCTTGGCCCAAGCAAAATTCCCAATTCATCGGCATGCTGACGAATGCACCGGGGGGCCGGCGGCGTCAAGGCTTCCGAAGCATCGATTCTGCAAGGACGGCAGACAAATGAGCACAAACCATCCTGAAAACGACCCCGCGAACCTCGAACACCCGAAAGCGCGGCCGGGGGAACAGCCCAAGGATCCGGCCAGTTCAGCAAACCCGGATCCCCTCAACGGGAACATCACCGGTCTGGAACCGGGCGGGGGCGTGCCACCGGGCGAAACGCCCCCCGCCGAGGACCAGATGAGCGGGGACCAAGGCCACGACGAATAGACCGGAATGATGCCGTGACAACCGTCGGTTCAAACGCAGGAAATCTTCGTATTGACTGAACGGCTGCTTGCCGGCGGCCAGCGGCGAAGCGGGAGTGCTTGTCGAGGCATCAAGGCGCCAGGGGAAGTCTTGCCGCGTTCTGCAGATCCTGCCCACCAGCTGAGCCCATGTCGGTCCCCAGCGACGATCCGGGAAACCGGAGGGCCTGATCCGTCCGGGACTGCCCGCACCCGCCCGCCACGCCTGAGCCTGCCTGCATGCTCAGACACATCGGGCAGCGGCACGTCTGGGCCCTGGTGGGACGATGGAACATAAACGCCGAGACGGAACGAGAGATTTCTGCCTCGAGGCTGCGTGGACAAGAACCGCGACAAAGTGAAGGACGTTGTGAAGCCGGGAAACCGGAGAACAATCTCCGGACCTTGAGGGCACCACCGCAAAGGAGAGAGTTAATGACCGCAGAGAATGCCGAACCGGTCGAGATATCGACCCGCTTCCGCCCCGGCGAATGGACCGAGGCGAGACTAACGGCTCTGACTGCTTCCTACCAGGAGAAGATCGTGGCCATGGGCGCAGCATCCGAGGACATCGCCACCAGCATCGACCGTGGCATGGACGGCTCCGTGGCCGTCTCCGTCAGCTGGGATCCCGGCGCACAGGATTCCGTCCCTGCCGGCGATGCCGCGGGTTCCCCTGCAGGCCGGGATGCCGTGGAAGGAAATCCCGAGATTGCACGAGGATTCGGGGAAGACATTCCGCCGGGAGACATCACCGAGGACGCCAAGGGACTGGGCGCTGTTCTCGGGGACGCCGACAGGTCCGCCCTCGATGATCCTCCCGTGAAAGCCGGCACGCCCGGTCAGGCGGACACAGACGAGGCGCCAACGACATTCACGAGGCACACAGATGAAGAGGGAAAGCCGTATTTGGAGGACACCGACGACACGGGACAAGGACCAAGGGAGTAACTGGGCCGTGGTCCTCAGACCTGGCTCCGAGTATCTCCTGGCTCTAATGGCAAGCCGCTGACAGCAGCCCGGGAGCTGATTGGCATTGCCCTCAGTGTCGGCGGGCAGGGCCCTCCTGCTGGCATATGCTCCCCAGCGGGCATTCAACTCAATGACCGGCCGCAACAGACCGCCGCCGTCAATGACTCGGCGTATTTTCTCCTGCAGAGACGTGCCGGGTGGGTCCGTCCCGTACTACGGCTTGGCGGTGGAGTCGATGCGCCGGTCCGGGCGGCGCATCGACGACGAGGTCTTGGCCCACATCTCCCCGGCCCACAGCGAGAACATCAACTTCTTCGGCTCCATCGACGTCGACATCGAAGGCGAGCTGGCCCAGCTCGGCCCCACCGGATACCGGCCGCTGCGGGTGCGCGACACCCTCTTCTGACCATGGGTGGACCCGCGGCGCTGCTCAGAGCAGGACGACCCGGGAGTTGCTCTGTGGTTGCTGCCACCCCGAGAGACTCCTGTCCGTTCCGTGCCTGTCCCGCCGGTCACCATCCTCTCTCACAAACGCTCGATTTTGAGAAAGCGATCGACAATGAGGCTCGGCTGACCGGCGAAGGCCGGATATGTTCTCAGAACCCATTCTCACTCAAGAAGGCGTGGGCCAGCTTCTAAGAAATGTTTGTGAGAGGATTTCGGGATGAGGAGCGAGACCGAAACCAACGCCCTGTCCGATGCCGCCGATGTCGAGCGGCACCCGTGCCCGCGTTGCGGTGTCCAGCCGGGCTCGCCGTGCCGGTCCCGCGCCGGCGCGGTCACCTCGACCTACCACACCGGCCGGTTCACCAAGGTGCCCCGCCTGGCCAAGCTGCTGCGCGTCCCGACCCCGACCGACCGGGGGCCGGGCCGGCTATGGCGGCCGGGCACCCCGCCGCCGGCGCCGATCCCCACGGACACGCCGGCCACCGACATCAGGGTGGGCTACGCCCGCTGCTCGCACCTCACTCAGGAACTCCAGTCCCAGCTGGATGCCCTGACCGCGCACGGCATCCCACGCGAGGAGATCTTCGCCGAGAAGGTCTCCACCCGTGTGCGGGTCCGC
>DATCNU010000029.1:0-6423 GCA_036565085.1 Arthrobacter sp. | reverse complement strand
CGCCGAAGGCTTTGCACAGGATCCTGCAAGATCCCATCAACATCGCATCAAGGGTTGCTAACTTCGTGTTTGAGCTGGTGCAGGACCAGCCACCCGAACTCGCTCAGGAGTCTCAATGCTTTCTCTCTACACCAACCTCGCAGTCCGCCTCCAGCGCAACGAAAAAGGTGCTACGGCCGTGGAATACGGCATCATGGTTGCCCTCATTGCTGTCGTCATCATCGTCGCAGTCTCCCTCCTCGGAACTACTCTGCAAGATATGTTTGTGCAGGTGCAGTGCAAGATCGGCGGCGGCGTCTACACGGCCGGCGCTGGGGCCGCCTCAGGCACCTGCGTCCAGGCCCCGTAACGCAGCCGCTGTAACCCCCAGACGTGCCCGGCACATCAACTAGCAGCAATGTGGCGGCGGCAATCAGGCCGTCGCCACTCGGCTGTCACGCACCATTGGCCTAGACGAGAGGCACCACCATGTCCAGGGCATCCGAGCGTGGAGCTGTCGCGGTCGAATTTGCGATCGTGGCGCCGCTCCTCGTCATGCTGCTTCTGGGCATCATGGAGTTCAGCCGCGCATATAACGCCCAGGCCACGCTCTCCGCCGCCGCCCGTGAAGGGGTCCGGGTCATGGCCATCTCCGGCCAGCAGACGTTGGCAATTGGGGCAGCCAAGAACGCAGCCGTATCTTTGAGTCCCACCTTGAAGGATACAGATATACATTTTGGAACACCGTGCCCTTCAACGGTTGCCTCCGGGACCAGTCCTCAGATCACCATCACTATCACCTACAGCCTGTCCACCATGACGGGCATAGCCGGCCCGTTCGCCATGACGGGCAAGGGAGCCATGCTATGCGGCGGCTAACACAGTCCAAGTTGAAGCACGACGGCGAACGCGGTGCCGTGAGCGTGATCGTCGCCCTGATGCTCGTCGCGCTACTGGGCTTCGGAGCCATGGCAGTTGACGTGGGCATGCTGTACGCAGAACGGACTCAACTCCGCAACGGAGCCGACGCCGCTGCCCTCGCCATCGCCCAGAAGTGCGCCAAGAGCGCCACAGATCCTGACTGCCTCACCCCAACACCGTTGGCTACGGGATTTGCCAACGGCAACGCCAACGACGGCCTCAGCAACATCAAGTCCGTGGCGCTGGACCAAACCGCGCGCACCGTAACCGTCACGGTCGGCTCCCAAGAAGCAGCGCACACACCCAACCAAGTGTCCCTCTTCTTCGCCCGTGTCTTCGGACTCAACACCACGGAGGTCAACGCCCCGGCAACAGTCACATGGGGCAGCCCGGAGAAGGGCACAACGCCCTTTCCCATCACCGTTTCCATCTGCCAGGTCCGCGGCCAGACTGGCGTCATGCAGCTGCTCCAGCTGCATGGGAAGAATGCCAACAGCGACTGCAACTACGGGCCCTCCGGCGCATTCGTGCAAGGCGGATTCGGCGGTCTCAAGCAGGACCCAAACTCCTGCGGCGCATTCATAGACATCGCCTTGAGCGAAGCTGGCGGGGACACCGGCAACAATGCCCCGCCCTACTGCGAGGACACGCTGAACGGCTGGGCTGCGGACATGAATGCCGGCAAGGACGTCATCGTGTTGCTGCCCATCTTCAACGCCGTAACCGGCACCGGAACAAACGCCATCTACGGGCTCACCACCTTCGCCGCGTTCAAGGTTGCCGGGTGGAAGGTTGGCAATACGGGACTCCCCTACACGTTCCGCAACAGATCACCGGATGTCCCGGCTGCTCTGGAGTGCAAGGAACCATGCCGCGGCATCATCGGAACATTCGTCAGATACGTTTCATTGGCCAAGGGTTACACCTTGGGGCCTGTGAACCCGGACGGCGCAACGGTCGTCGCGTTCAGCAGTTAGACCATGCAACACCATGATTTTTGATACACACAGGAGCACTCAGTGAAGTCACGTTTGTTGGCAGGAGTGGTGGCAGTCCTGCTGGCCATCGTCGGGGCAGTCATCGTTGTCACCTACGCCCAGGGCGCGGACCAGCGGGCTGTCCGGAACCTTGATCCGGTAGGAGTCCTGGTGGTCACCAAAGCGGTGCCGGCAGGCTCCTCGGCAGAGACCTTGAAGGCCGCCGTGGCACTCCAGCAGCTGCCGGGCACCGCCGTGGCAAAAACCGCCCTCAACACCCTGGACGGCGCGGTCGGCAAGGTCACCTCCGCTGATCTTGTCCCCGGCGAGCAACTGCTGGCCGAACGCCTTGTCTCCCCCGAGGAACTGAAATCCTCCGGCTCCGTGCCGGTGCCGGCCGGCTTGCAGGAAGTTTCTTTCCAGCTGGAGCCGCAGCGCGTCGTTGGCGGCCGGGTGACGCCAGGCGACCACGTCGGTATCTTTATCTCAATGCCCACCGGCGGCGTGGAGTCGAAGCCCGGCGAAACCACGCAGCTGTCTATCCACAAAGCCCTGGTGACGGCCGTCCAGCGAGCGCCGGAAGGGGCAGCCGCAAAAGCCGCACCGTCGGCAAGCGCGACGCCCGCGCCGGATCCGCGCGACACGAACCTGCCCACCGGACTGCTCATGGTCACCGTCGCCGTGAACGACGTCAACGCAAACAAGATCGTCTTCGCCGCTCAATATGCCTCCCTCTGGCTCAGCAGGGAACCCTTGGACGCGCAGGACAGCGGACCGCGAATCATCACCCGGCCGGACCTCTACAAATGAGCCGCTTCGTCCTGATCACCCCGGACGTCGACTTCGACGCCCGCCTCCGCCAGGCCGTTGCCGGTGGTCTCCAGGGCGGCGTGCAGACATTCTTCACCAGCCTGCTGCCAGCGGACCCCAACGAACTGTTCGCGCACCTGGACCAGGAGCGGCCCGAAGTTCTGGTTCTGGGGCCGGAAGTGCCTGTCGAGGAGGCCCTCCGGCTCGCTACGGTGCTCAACGTCAGCTTCCCCGAACTCAGCGTCATTTTGGCCTGCGACCCCGACGCCGACTTCCTCCTGCATGCCATGCGCGCCGGCATCCGGGACATCGTCCCGCCGGACTCCGATGCCGCGCAGATCCGGGTGCTCCTGGAACGTGCCAGTCAGTCCTTCTCCAGCCGGCACCGCACACTTGCGCCATCGCAGGCAACGGACACCAACAAGGGCCTGGTCATCGGCGTCTTTTCCCCCAAGGGAGGCGTGGGCAAAACCACCATTGCCACCAACATCGCCATCGGGCTGGGCAAGCTCGCGCCGATGAGCGTGGTCATCGTGGACCTGGACCTTCAGTTCGGCGACGTCGCCTCGGGGCTCTACCTTAACCCCGAGCACACGGTCACGGATGCCGTATCGACTGCCGCGAGCCAGGACTCCCTGGTGCTCAAGGCCTTCCTGACCGTCCACCCGGGCAGCATCTATGCCCTCTGCGCCCCGGCCACCCCTATCGACGCGGACGAAATCACACCGGACCAGGTCAGCCGGCTGCTCGAACAGCTGTCCGAGCAGTTCCAGTACGTGGTGGTGGACACCGCGCCCGGGCTGCCGGAAATCGGGCTCGCGGCCATGGAAAAGTGCACCGACGTGGTCTGGGTCAGCGGCATGGACATCCCCAGCGTTCGTGGCCTCCGCTCCGGGCTGGACATCCTGCGCCAGCTGGACATCCTTCCCGAGACCCGGCACGTGGTGCTGAACATGGCTGACGCCAAGAACGGCCTCACCGTCCAGGACCTCGAATCGACCATGGGCGCGCCGGTTGATGTCAGCATCCCGCGGTCCCGCGCCGTGGCCCTGTCCACAAACCGCGGCATCCCCGTCCTCCAGGAACCGGTCAAAGACCCGGCGACCAAAGGGCTCAACCAGCTGGTGGAGCGCTTCAACCCGGCGTGGCGGGCAAAATCCCAGCGCAAACTGCACCGAAGGGTAGTGGTCTAATGAAACTGTCAGAGCGCATCAGCGCGGCCCAGTCGAAATCCGCGGCTGCTACCGCCCCTGCCCCCGTGCGTGCATCGTCCCCCGCACTCGAACTGCCCCGTCCGGAAATTCCTGCCCAGCGGGTGCAGTGGTTTAACCAGACCCCCGAACAACGGACGACGCCGGCGGCACCGCCTGCCGCCGTCGTCCTGCCTGATCCCCCGGAAGCGATGAGGCCGAAGCTTCAGCAGCCGGTGGACGTCTTCGCCGCCCTAAAACAAAGGGCGGCCACCGCACTATTCGAGCGTCTGGGTGCCCGGTTCAACGACTCCGGCATCACCGAACACGAATTGAAAACCACCGCGCGGGAAGAACTCACCCGCATCATTGATGCCGAGCAGGTGCCGCTGTCCGCCGATGAGCGCACCCGCCTGGTCCAGGACGTGGCCGATGACGTCCTGGGCTACGGTCCGTTGCAGCGGTTGCTGGATGATCCGGCGGTCACCGAGATCATGGTCAACCGCATGGACCAGATCTACGTGGAGCGCAAAGGGCACCTCACCTTGGCGGATTCGCGGTTCAGCTCCGAGGAGCACCTGCGCAAGGTGATTGAACGCATCGTGTCCAAGGTGGGACGCCGGATCGATGAGTCCTCCCCGCTCGTGGACGCCCGGCTCGAAGACGGTTCCCGCGTGAACGCCGTGATCCCTCCGTTGGCCGTGGGCGGATCATCGCTGACCATCCGTAAGTTCAGCAAGGTCCCGCTCACCGTCCGGAACCTCATCGATTTCGGCACCCTGACGCCGGAAATGGCTGAACTGCTCAACGCCTGCGTCAAAGCCAAGCTCAACATCATCGTGTCCGGCGGAACGGGCACCGGCAAAACCACGCTGCTGAACGTCCTCTCCTCCTTCCTGCCGGCCAACGAACGCATCGTCACCATCGAGGATGCTGTGGAGCTCCAGATCCAGCAGGACCACGTGGTCCGGCTCGAGAGCCGCCCGCCCAACACCGAGGGCAAAGGCGAGGTGACCATCCGCGAGCTCCTCCGGAACTCGCTGCGTATGCGCCCTGACCGCATTGTGGTGGGCGAGGTCCGTGGCGGCGAATCCCTGGACATGCTCCAGGCCATGAACACCGGCCACGACGGGTCCCTCTCCACGGTGCACTCCAACTCGCCGCGCGACGCCGTTGCCCGCCTGGAAACGCTAGTCCTCATGGCCGGAATGGACCTGCCGCTACGGGCCATCCGTGAACAGATTGCCTCGGCCGTGAACGTCATTGTGCAGATCTCGCGTCTTCGCGATGGGTCCCGCCGCATTACGCATGTGACCGAAGTCCAGGGCATGGAAGGGGACATTGTGACCCTCCAGGATGCGTTTGTCTTCGACTATTCCGCAGGAGTGGACGCCCACGGGCGGTTCCTCGGCAAGCCCGTGGCCACAGGAATCCGGCCACGCTTCATCGACCGCTTCGAGGACCTGGGGATCCACGTTTCGCCTTCGGTGTTTGCCACGCCGGCGGGTGCTGCCACAACCGGCGACGGCAGGGGTTAGACGATGCTCATCATTCTGGGAGCCGCACTCCTTTTCCTGGCCCCTATTCTGGTGGGCGTGGCGCTGGTGCTGCCGCGAACCCCTGACATTGCGCTGGACCGGCGCCGCCCGTATGAGGCGGACCCGCCGTCGGGCCTTACCCGGCTGGCCAGCGCCACGGTGGGGGCCCTGGACCGGTTCCTGGCAACCCGGAATGTCCGGCTCTACAACCGCGACGCACTGGAGAATGCCGGCGTCCGCCTCAGCCAGGCTGAGTTCATGGTGCTGGTCATTGCCGGCGCCATCGTGGGTGCACTGGTGGGGCTGGTGATCGGGGTACCGTTCGTTTCCTTCCTGCTGGTCCTCCTGGCGCCCTTCGTCGGGCACCTCATGTTGGGATTCCTGGCCGGCAAACGCCGTGCCAAGTTCGACCAGCAACTGGGCGACACGCTCCAGCTGCTGTCCGGCGGGCTACGGGCCGGCCACAGCATTCTTAGGGCCATCGACGCCGCAGCTTCTGAATCCCAGAGCCCCACGTCCGAGGAAATGCGCCGCGTGATCACGGAGACCAGCCTGGGCAGGGATCTGCTCGCCTCCTTGACTGACACGTCCGAACGCATGCACAACGAGGACTTCGTCTGGATTGCCCAGGCCATCCAGATCAACCGCGAAGTGGGCGGAAACCTGGCGGAAGTCCTGGACCAGGTGAACGAAACCATCCGCGAGCGCAGCGAGATCAAGGGGCACATCAAATCCCTTGCCGCGGAGGGCAAGTTCTCCGCCTACATCCTTATTGCCATGCCGTTCGGAATTGTCGTGATGCTGATGATGGTGAATCCCGGCTACATGAAC
Organism: Arthrobacter sp.; assembly: GCA_036565085.1. GTDB lineage: Bacteria > Actinomycetota > Actinomycetes > Actinomycetales > Micrococcaceae > Arthrobacter. The sequence goes on along the minus strand of DATCNU010000029.1, from coordinate 177 downwards.
CCGATGTTCACAAACCCGCTGGGGTGGGTCATGATCGGCGCTTCGGCCGTCATGATGACGCTTGGCAGCCTGTGGATGCGCAAAATCATCGATCTGAAGTTCTGACGATGAGCCCCCTCGTGTTTTCCTCACTGCTGCTGGTTTCCCTGCCCATCGGCTACCTGGCATGGGCTGTCC
>DATCNU010000028.1:0-12695 GCA_036565085.1 Arthrobacter sp. | reverse complement strand
TACTCCACCGCGGCAGTGATCCCGCACCTGGGCGACGCGATCCGGGCGCTGCGCGAACCTGCCGTCCGCGCCGTCCTGCTCTACGGTGCACCGGCCCTCCTGGTGATCACCCTGCTCACATCCATCTGGCGCAAGACCCCGAAGGAACTTGAGGCACCAGTAACTTGAGGCGGTAAGAGCACAATGGAAACCGCACGGCATCGGAACCGCAGGAAAGGGGCAGGCAAGTGGCGCATCAAGCAAAACCTCACGGCTCCCTGTCCCGCCCCGCGATGTTCCCCGCCGCGCGTGCTGTGGCCACGGCTCTCGCGGCCCTGGTATTCATCCTCGCGCCGGCCATAGCCCAGGCCGCTTTCAAGGCCACCACGGTCTCAACGGCATCGGTCGGAACCTACACCATCCCTGCCCCCGCAACGGCAACATGGACGTTCAGCTGCGTGAACACAGTGAACAGCCACAGATACACCCTGCGCCTCACGGACTTCGGCAGTGTCAACAGGGCCGACTCCTACCTGGTCACCATCACCGCCCCGGACCTCACGGCCGATTCCCAGACCACCACCACCAAACTCCTCACCATGACCAAAACCTCCGCCACGGCTGGAATCTTCACCTTCACCATCCGTGCCCGCGTCGGCACATGGACAGGCCCGCCCTTCTCCCACTCCGACACCTGCTGACGCGTTTTCCATGACCCATTCGAGAGTCAACGAAGGCACCGTGCACCTCGACGAACGGCTCGCATCAACCCAACAAAGGAGCACCCGATGACCGCCACGCCCACCCGCATCACCGGTATCCGTACGGTCAGCATCCCGGTCGACAACCAGGACGCAGCCCTGCACTTCTACACCGCCACCCTGGGCTTCACGCTCGTGCGTGACAACCCGACCCCCAACGGCGGCCGGTGGATCGAACTGGCGGCCGGCAACGACGACGCCATCGTCACCCTCGAAGCCGCGCCGCCGCAGGTCACCCGTGGGGCCATCGGCATCCGATTCACCACCCATAACGCCGAGGCCGCTCATAAGGCCTTCGTCGACGCCGGTGTTGACACCGACGAAATCCTCCGGTGGCCCGGCGTGCCCGCCATGTTCGCGTTCCGCGACCCCGACGGCAATGCCTTCTCCATCAGCGAAACCGCATAGCTGCCCCGGTTGAGCTAGCTTTGCCGGCTCCCGGCGACGGAGGCCAGCGACGCCAGGCCCTTCTCAAAGCCGCCGCCCACCATCTTGTCCATGTTCATGAACAGTGCAAACACCCAGAACAACGCCTGTTGTTTTGAGTGCCACTACAACGGCTCCTTCCATCTGTTGCAGCCATCGCCGAGGCTACCTACCATGGGAGCATCCCAAGTCAAAGGAGGTCGTCGAAATGTCCATCATTGTCGCGGTCAAGGTTTACGGTGACACAGCCGCCTTCACTAAGTCGCTTGACGAACAGGCGGACGATTTCCGAGCTATCAAAGAGCGGGCCCAGGTGGCCGGTGCCCTCCACCACCAGCTCGCCATCGGGGACGGATTTGTCCTCGTCAATGACGAGTGGGAGTCCGCGGCAGCATTCGAGAAGTTCTTCTCTGATCCGGAGCTGCAGGCGTTCATCGGCTCTGTCGGCGGTGACCCCAGCAAAGCCCCCGAGATCACCATCGCGGAATCAGTGGACTCTCCCGACAAGTTCTAAGCCCGCAACCCTGGTTCATCCCCCAGGCGCACCGGGCCCGTGCCAGCAGCCAATCAGGCTGCGGGTTTGAGCGCGGTGCGCCAGGCGGCAACTCCCTTGGCTGTGCTGAACGACCAGGTGGCCGTTCCGCTGGCACCGGCCGCGGCCTGCGTCTTGTCCGCTTCCTCGGCAATCTGGCCACCGGCGGCTTCCCAGCGCTCCGTCCAGCCGCTCGGCGGCGAGGCTGCTGGAGTGGAGCTGTCGAAGCCGATGCCGCCAATCAGCATGGCCCCGCTGCTTGCCGTGGTGATGCTGGCGAGGGTGATGCTCGTGGCGGTGTAGCTGGTGTCGGCACCAGTGACGACGGCGCTGTCCAGAGGCGTGGCCTGATTGACCCCGCGGTAGGCCGTGATGCCGCCGCCCCACTTAACGGCCGTGCTCGGAGTCCAGGTGTAACTGGCCGGATCGGCCGAGCCCACCACATGGTAGTAGACGAACACTCGGGCTCCGGAGCCGACTGCGAGACCGTTCACGACGGGTGTCCAGCCCGCGGGGACCGCCGACATGCTCGGACTGAGGTCCGCGGTGATGGCGGCGATGAGGACATCACCGGGTGCGGTCCCTGAGGGCTGGCTCAGCGAGAAGGTGGCCGTCGCCGTCCCCGAATAGGTGGTCGAGGTACCTGCGACCGTGATGGAGCCGGTGGTCCCGCCGCCGGTGGTCACCGTGATGGTGGTGCTTGCCGACGTCGACCCTGAACTGTTGGAGGCCGTCAGCTGGGCGGTGTAAGTGCCGGCGGCGGAGTACGTGTGGGTGGGGTTCTGGGCTGTGGAGGTGCCGCCGTCGCCGAATGTCCAGGACCAGGACGTCGGGGAGCCGGTTGAGGTGTCGGTGAACGTTACGGACAGGGGCGCCGTTCCCGACGTCGGCGACGCGCTGAAGGCGGCGACCGGTGCCGTCGGGGCGGGGGCGGATCCGAGCGGGCGGTCCGAGAACCAGTAGCGTTTGGTGACATCGTTGCTGGCCATCGCCACGATGCCGGTGGTGCTGTTAACGCTCTGCTTCGTGGTGGTCACGTTGTTAATGTTCGGTGACGCCCCGTCCTGGATCACGGGCGTTCCGCGGCCGGATCCGAAGACCGGGTTGTCCATGGACGCCGTCTTCTCATAAATGCTTCCCGCCACGCCCGAGTAGGCGCATCCCGACGCCGTGGGTGCGGTGTGGAAAGCGTGGACCAGGTTGTTCTGGGTGTCCAGCAGGATCTGGGGCCGCGAGACGCAATCACCTGTCACGGAAATAGTTGATTTGGTAAAGGAGCCGGTACCCGGGCGGAAGACGAGCAGCAGCTCTTGCGGCAGGGTGGGGTCACTGGAGGTGTCATTGAGGCTGGTCTTCACTGCCGCGAACACCCTTCCCGCGGTGTCGGCCAGCAGTGCCTTGAGGTTCAGGTGGTCGTCGGCCTGCCCTTTGCCCTGCAGCGCAGGCTGCTGGATCCAGGACGAGCTGGCCGTCGGGGAGGTCCCGTCGTTCCGCGATGCCCACCACACGGACCCGGTGGTGTGGTCGCTCCACATCACGCCGATCCTGTTCTTGCCGTACGCCACCAACGCGGAAATGTCATCCGGCGCGGGGTGGGCGTTGGCGACCGGGAGCACGAAGGGCGCGGACCAGCTGGTGCCGCCGGGCGAGGAATTGTTGACGTAGACGGTGTTGGTGAATCCCGACGTCGAATTGCCCGCCACCTGCGTCCAGGTGGCCCAGATCGCCCCGGTGGAATCCTTGTCAATGGTCATGGATTCACTGCTGTTGTTCGTGATGGTGTTCGGGAACCCGGCGTCCAGGGTGTATTTTCCTGCCGAATAGCTGTAACGGTACAGCTTCGCCGGCTGGCCCGACACCGAGGGCTGCGGCGTTCCATCGCCGGTAATGGTGACGGCGTGGGAGGCGATGTAGAGTTTGGAGCCGTCCCAGAGGGTGTCGGCGAGGGTGTTGCTGCGGCTGTCATTCAGGACCCCTGTGTCCACCCACGTGTGGGAAGGGCGGTCCAGCCGGAAGATGTGCCACCCGCTTCCTGTGGCCCACATGTCAGCCCACCAGGCCCCGTCGTTCCACCAGAGCTTGCTCTGCGGTTTGTCAGAGGTGGGCGGGTTGGCCACCCCCGAATAGCTGATGCTCTGGTAGCCGTAAGTGGCCGCTGCATCGGCGGTGCCGGCATAGAGGGCCATTCCTGCGACTGCCAATAAAAGGGCCAGAATATGGCTCAGGAAACGATGTGTCTGAGACCGGGGCAGCCAGAATTAAAGTCCAGATTAGGCCCCCCTTACCGAACGGGCAAGGGGTCAGGATTTGCAGCATTCCGGAACGCTGCGGGACTAAAGACACTGGCTGCGGATGCTTGGCCGTGGTCGGGTTGACCTGGGATCCTATGGAGAATCGAGCAGTCATGACCGATTGGTTTGTCGCAGGCGTTGGCACGGTCGGCGCAGGAACATATTTTGGCTGGGATGGCTTCACCATCCAGTCGGGAAACCTGATTGTGATCGTGGTGATGATCATTCTTTTCATCCTTGCCCTGGTCATTCCCTTTCCCGGCGGCAGGGGAAAGAAATGACATCCCGGGTCGCTCCCGTTCCCAACCAGCCAGCGGAGGAAAGCGACGCCCACACCTGGACCGGCAGAGCCCGGGGGTGGCTGCTTGGCAAGCTTCCTCCGGACAAGTTGCTGCCTGAAGACCAGCCAAGCTATGTGGCGTCCTGGGCTTACGTCTTCGGCATGGGGACCATCGCTTCACTGCTGTGGATTATCATTTCCGGGATTGTGCTCGGGTTGAACGGACCCCAGTGGTATCACGTGTCTTCGCTGGGCAGATTCGTCAACAGCACCCATCTGTGGAGCGTGGAACTGTTCTTCATGTTCATGGTGGTGCACCTGTGGCTGAAGTTTTGGATGGCTGCCTGGCGCGGGGGCCGCGTCCTGACCTGGATCACCGGGGTGCTCTCCTTCGTCGTTTCCATCGTGGCGGCCTTCACCGGGTATCTGCTTCAGACGAACTTCGATTCCCAGTGGATCGCCTTCGAAGCGAAGGACGCGCTGAATTCAGTCGGGGTTGGCGCCTGGTTCAACGTGGCCAACCTCGGACAGATCTTCGTATGGCACGTCACCCTGCTGCCTCTTGCGGTCGGGGCCATCGTCGTCCTGCACGTGTTGCTCGTCCGGGTTCACGGCGTAGTGCCCCCGCTGGAGGTATCGGAGGGCGACGCCCAGTTGTCGCACAACAGCCCGGACTCCGCCGAACCCGAGGACGTAGCGCGATGACCGGGAACGCGACGACCGGGAAAAAGAGCAGCACGTCCTGGCGCAAGGCGGACAACGTTGCCAGCCGGCCGTGGACGGGCGGCGTCCGCGAGTATGACCTCGTCAAGGAATTGACCATCGGCGTTGTGGTGGTCGGCCTGCTGGTGTTCGGGGTATCGGTTGTCTTCGGCTCGCCCGATGAACCCAGCGTCAGTCTCAAGGGGTGGGCAACCACCGCCCCCGCGGATTTCGTCGCCACCGCTGTCAAGGAACTTGGTGGAACCAGCGATACGGCAGGGTACGGGCCGCCGTATAACTCAACTCCGGACGCCTCGCAGAAGATCGGCCCCGTGGACCTCCAAAGTCTCTCCGGTGTCCGCCTTCCGGTCGATACTGCCGACGACTTTGTGATTGCCCCGCTTGAGACGCTGCCGTCGCCGCCATCCGGTCTTGCCGACTGGACGGCCGCGACGGATCAGCAACGGGCTGACTGGTCAGCCGCCTATTCCGATGCCCTCGCCGCTGCCCCCGACAACGACCCTGCCAAGGTCGCCGACGGCGACTATGGCCCCGTCCCTGCACTGACCGGAGCGTTGCTGGACATGGCACGGCAAGGCAATCTGGACGGAGTGTTCCAGGGCGGCCGGAACTTCTACAACATGGACTACACCCGCAGCCTCCTGTTTCTGGGAGACGGCAGCTATTTCCCGGATCTTGCGGCAAGCCAGCACCTCACCGGGGACCAGTGGGGCGTGATGAACGAGACCGGCGACACGCCCGGGCAGTCCTGGCTATGGCTGTTCTCGTTCCTCTACCAGATAGAACCGTTCAAGTCCTCGCCGAATGCTGATGCCCTCGTCGTCGTCACGATGTTCGTGCTCACCGCGTTGCTGACCCTGCTGCCGTTCATCCCCGGTCTGAGGTCGCTGCCGCGGAAGCTGCCACTTCATCGCCTGATCTGGAGGGACTACTACCGGCAATCCGGGAGCCGGCTTCCGCCGCCGCGGTAGGTGCCGGCGGTTCGCGCTTGCCGGCGGTTCGGGCTTCCCGGCGGTTCGGGCTTCAGGAGGTCTCGGAACGGACCACCAGGACTGGGCATGGCGCGTGATGGATGACCTGGGTGGAGACCGAGCCAAGGTGCAGCCCGGGAAATCCGCCGTGCCCGCGGGAGCCAACCACGACAAGATCTGCGTCGCTGGCAGCAGCGAGTATTGCTTCAGCCGGTGAATCACCCTTAACGAGCTGCCCGGTGGCGGTCACGCCTTCATCTGCCACGGACTTCAGCGCGTCAGCCTGAAGCGTCCGTGCGATTTCCTCCGGAGAGTCTTCCGCGGCTATTTCACCTGCCGCGGTCTCCAGCACGGCCGGATACCAGGCCAGCCGCGGCTTGTTCCAGGCTGTGATCAGGCGGAGCTCGCCGTTGCGCTGCCGGGCCTCCTCTATCGCCCATTTCAGTGCCGTCTGAGCATGGTCGGATCCGTCAAAACCAACCACAATCGTGAATGGGCTGCTGCTGGTCATTTGTCTTTCCTTTCACTGGCCTCAATGTGCATCCTAGACCTCCGGCGGTGCCCGGAACACGGGCGTTTTCCATGGTTCGACGCGGGCACTGTTGCCCGGGACGCGGGAGGAGTAGGTTGCTCGGATGGAGGATACATATCAGGTCATCGTCGTCGGGGGCGGGTTCGCCGGCTTGACGGCGGCCAGGGAACTTGGCCGTAAAGGCGTGAATGTGCTGCTGATCGATGCGAACAATTACCACCAGTTCCAGCCGCTCCTTTACCAGTTGGCTACGTCGCAGATCGGCGTAGCGGCCATCGCCCGGCCGCTCCGGTCTGTCTTCCGCCGGATCAGGCGCGTGAAGGTGATGACGGCCAACGTCGCAGCGGTGGATGTCGCGAAACGCACCGTCACCACCGACGACGGCGACACCCTCCAGGCCCGGGTCCTGGTCATTGCGGCAGGCGGGGTGCCGAACTTCTTCGACACTCCAGGTGCCGAGGAGCATGCCTTCCCGCTGTATTCGGTCACCGATGCCACCAGGCTTGGTTCCAGCCTGACCAAGCTGCTGGACCAGGCCGACCGGGAGCCCGGCGGCTCGGTGGACATGGTCGTCGTCGGCGGCGGCCCAACAGGCGTGGAGACCGCCGGCGCCATGGCGGAAAACGCCAAGTTCGTGGTGGCCAAATTCTTCTCCCCGCAGCTCGCCGCCCGGTGCCGGGTGCACCTGGTTGACATGGTCCCGACTGTCCTGAACACGTTTTCGTCAAAATCCCAGGAATACGCGACACGGCGCCTGGCCAAGATCGGGGTTCAGCTGCACATGGGGGTCAGCGTCACCGAGGTCCGGGCCGACGGCGTGACCCTCGCCGACGGGACCGACATCCCCGGCCGGATCGTCGTCTGGGCCGGCGGGCTGAAGGCCGGGAACGTCATTGCCAACTCAGGGCTGGCGCAGGGCAAAGGCGGGCGAATCGACGTCAATCCGGACCTGACCGCCCCCGACGTCGACGGCGTGTACGTCATCGGCGACGCCGCCAACATCACGGATTCGACCGGGGCCCAACTGCCGCAGCTCGGCTCTGTCGCCCAGCAGGCCGGGAAGTGGGCCGCCGGCAACATCCACGCGGACCTCAGCGGCGGTACCCGGCAGGCTTTCCGCTACTTCGACAAGGGCTACATGGCGATGATCGGGCGCGGGGCCGCGGTGGCCGAACTGGGACGCAAGCGCATCCAGTTGCAGGGATCGTTGGCTTTCGTGTCCTGGCTCGTGGTGCACCTGGCCCTCCTGTCCGGATTCCAGCAGAAGGTGCGCGCCCTATTTTCCTGGCTCAACGGCTACATCGTCCACAGCCCGGCCCAGGTCGTCGTCGGCGGGCCCGACTGACACCGCGCCTGAGCAACCTTCACAGCAGCTGGCCGGTTCAGTCGAGGCCGCTGCAGACGGGACGGCCGCAGACGGAACGGTGGCAGACGGGACGGTGCAGCAGACGTCTCCGCGCCAGGCGCTGATACCTTCGCGGACGGCGATCGCGGCGATGACCATCCCGGCGCCGGGGTCCGCCCACCACCAGCCCAGGGTGCTGTTGAGGACCAGTCCTGCCAGCAGGACGGCGGAAAGGTAAGTGCACAGCAGCGTCTGCTTCGAATCTGCCACGGCGGTGCGGGAACCCAGCTCACGGCCGGCGCGGCGCTGCAGCCAGGACAGGACCGGCATGACCGCCAGGCTGAGGGCGGCGATCACGATACCCGGCGTGGAAGGCTGCGCCTCGCCGGCACCAGCCAGCGACCTGGCCGCGTTGACGGCGACAAACGCGGCCAGGGCGAAGAAGGAGACGGCGATGATGCGCCGCGTGAGGTGTTCGCGCCGTTCGGGATCCTTGGCGGAGAACTGCCAGGACAGCGCGACGGCGGAGGCCACCTCGATCACGGAATCCAGGCCGAATCCGATCAGCGCCGACGAGTCCGCCACCCCGCCGGCCCACAGGGACACTGCGGCCTCAACGATGTTGTAGGTGATGGCAGCGGACGCGAACAGCCGGATCGCGGCCCAGAACGGCCTGTCGCTCTGATGAGGGCGTGAGCTGAAGGGCAGTCATGCCGGGGTTCCCATCACCCAAAAGTACGTTGATCCGTGTATTCGCGGCAAAAAGTGTGGTGGTCAGCCCGGCGCAGGTCGTCGTCGGCGGACCCGAGTGACACCGGCAGCAGAAAACCGAGTACTCACTACGCTGTTCAACGCCCTGGGCAGCCCAGCACAATCAGGGCAAGGCAGTCAGCCCAGCACAATCAGGGCAGGGCCGCCCGAAGGGAGGAGCGCAGATTGATCAACCACCCACGGGGGACGGTTCTTCCCGTAGCTGCATCGTTGTTCATAACGCCCCTTCTCCTGGCAGGGGCAAGCCCGCCGGCTGAAGCCGCAAGTTCCCATGTGCTGACTGTTCATATCAGCTCCAGGAACTGCCCCTGGGGCTACTCATCGGTCAGTTCCGTCCGGGTGGCCCTGATCCCGTCACTGGACGGCATACCCGGCCGTTCTGGCGGAAACAAGGCTGCCTTCAACGTCCCAAGCGGCCAGCAAGCTGCGACCATCAGCGGAACGGTCTACTGCAGCCCGGACTGGTGGAACCTGTTTGGGCCGAGAGTCGGCAGCCGGGAGTTCCACGCTTTGTCCTCGTTCTCGTCCTCCACCAGGAACATCTACGTCTGATCAAACGCACTCGGCGTGTTAACCTCACTTTGTGGCTTCCCGTTTTGTACCCGTCCGTGGCGGCTCTGGCGTTCGTTGAGGGCCCGCCGGCAGGCTACGGCGGTCCAGAGGGCGGCCAGGATCCACCACCAGGGGCCGACGGGCAGCGCCAGGGCGAGGGCGACAAGTACGGTGATCGCTGATATGTCGAGCAGGAGAACCGGCCAGTACCTGACGTCCGGGGGCGGCTGATGCGGGTAAGTCACAGCCGGATCCCGTTTTTCCGGGGCGGATCCCGGTTCTGGAGCTGGTCGTCCGTTTCCAGCAGGGATGCGAGGGCGGCAAGGGCGGGGACGGCGTTTTCTATTGCGTTCTGGTAAGCCTGCGGGAGTCGTTCCAGTGCTTGCCCGAGTCTTCGGTCATTGGCGGCCTGCCATGCCGCAAGTGTCTCCGTACCTGTCTTCGTTAGGCTCAGGTTCGCGGCCCTGCGGTCGCCCGGGCGGGGGGTGCGTTCCACCAGCCCTGATGTCACCATCTGCTGGACCAGGCTGCTGACCGTGTTGGTCGCCAGTCGTTGACGGTCAGCGAGGTCGCTGACCCCCATGCCCGGTTCATCGGCGAGACGCTGCAGGACCTCCACCTGGGCCATGGGCAGGGATTCCCAAGGAAACTCCTGCCGCACGCTTGAGCGCAGGACCCGTCGCAGGCGCGTGATCACACCGGTCAGCGACCAGGCATCGGCCCCTGCGTAATTACGGCCCGCCGGGCCGGTGTCCGGGACTGAGGCGTGGACCGTGTGCATGGTATTAGCCTATCCCGGGTAGTCCCTATATAGAATAGTTCTGTGTCCGAACAACTTTCTTCAGGTGCAGCTCCTTTCGCTGCCGCTTCCCCCAGCGGCTGGGGGAAGCTTTGGCGCGAGCCGGCGAGACCGGACTGGGTCCGGCGGCGGCCGGGAGCGCCCTGGTTGGTGGTGGCGACCGTGTGTATCGGTGCGTTCATGGGTCAGCTGGATGCCAGCATTGTCACTTTGGCAGTGCCAAGCATCAGAACCGATATGAACGCCTCGCTTGCCCAGGTGGAGTGGGTGGCGCTGATCTATCTGCTGGTGCTGGTGGGCAGCATCTCAGCGGTCGGCCGGTTGGCGGACATGGTGGGCCGGAAGCTGCTCTACACCTACGGGTTCGCACTTTTCACGATCGCTTCCTTGGGGTGCGCGCTTGCCCCCGACATCACCTGGCTCCTTGCGGCCAGGGCTGTCCAGGCGGTGGGCGCAGCCATGCTGCAGGCCAACAGTGTTGCCCTGATCCGGACCAGTATGCCCGCCGGCAAACTCGGCAAGGCCATTGGCCTCCAGGGTGCCGCGCAGGCCATTGGCCTGGCCATGGGCCCCTCGGTCGGCGGACTCCTTATCGGTGCCGGCGGATGGCGTTGGGTGTTCTTTGTCAACATCCCTGCCGGGATTATCGGCTTGCTGCTGGGATGGTTCCTGCTTCCGCGGACCCGCGTCAAAGCCCCGCTGGCCCGGTTGGACTGGCTGGGGCTGGTGGTTCTGTTGCCGGCCGTAGGCTCACTGCTCCTGGCTTTGTCTGAGGCCTCCAGGCTCGGGCTCGGCAACCTCACTGTTCTGGGACTGCAGGCCGCATCGCTGATTCTCTTCGTTTTCTTTGTGCTGCGGGAACGCCGGGCAAGGCACCCCCTGGTGGACCTGTCGCTGTTCAGATCCGGGACCTTCAGCCGGGGCGTCGCGACGGGTCTGCTGGGTTATCTCGTGCTGTTCGGGGTACTGTTCGTGACACCGCTGCATTTGGAGGCCGAGTATTTGCTTCCTCCGACCCAGGCCGGACTGTTACTGACGGTACTCCCGGTCGCGTTGGGACTCGTTGCACCAGTCGCCGGCCTGGCAGCAGACCGGTTCGGCGCCCGGATACCGGCCTCCGCCGGTTTAGGACTGGCCGCCGCCGCGCTGACCGTGCTGGTTTTCTCGCCAGGCGATTTGAGGGTCACTGCAGCCGCCCTCGCGGTTATGGGCCTGGGCCTGGGCCTGTTCCCCCCCGCCAACAACGCGACCGTGGCAGCTGCCGGACACGACCACCAGGCCGGCATGGTCAGCGGGGTGCTGAACATGACCCGGGGGGTCGGAACCTCCCTCGGCGTGGCCCTGGGCGCCGTCGCGTACTCGCTCGCTGACGCTCCGGGCAATAGCCCAGCAGTCCCGGCAGTCTCAGGGCTTGGCTTCCGGATGGCCGTGGCACTCTTTGCGGTCCTGGGAGCTGCAGCAGCGATACTGTCATTTCTGGGTCGGGCCGCAGGCTCTCAGGCCGTTCCGGGCCCGAAACGCGGTCCGGAACCTGGCTAAGCCCAACCCGGCCGACTACGTCCCGCCGTTGCCCGTAACCTCCAGAACAGGATTCCATGGCCGCCATGACTGCCAGCGATTCATTCATTCCATCCCCGACCCTGAGCGCCTTTCAGGCAGGCCCGCTGACGGTGCATTTCTATGCGCTGTGCATCATGGCCGGAATTGCGGTGGCCATCTGGCTCACTTCCCGGCGCTGGCTGGCCCGCGGCGGCCATTCCGGGCAGGTGCTGGATATCTGCCTGTGGGCGGTGCCCGCAGGGATCATCGGGGGCCGGATCTACCACGTCATCACCGATCCGGAGCTGTACTTCCTTCCGGGGAAGAACCCATGGAACGCGTTCGCCATCTGGGATGGCGGGCTGGGAATCTGGGGTGCGGTGGCGCTGGGGATCGTGGGGGCCTGGATCGGCTGCCGCAGGGCAAAAGTGTCCTTGGTTGCGTTCCTGGACTCGGTGGCACCGGGTGTGGTTTTTGCCCAGGCCCTGGGCCGTTGGGGCAACTGGTTCAACAACGAGCTCTACGGGGACCCGACGACGCTGCCGTGGAAACTCCAGATCCATCAGATGGACCAGGCCACCGGCACCGCAGTCACGGATTCATCGGGTGTCCCGGTGGTCCTGGGATATTTTCAGCCGACCTTCCTTTATGAATCGCTGTGGTGCTTGGTTGTCGGGTTGCTGCTTTTGTATGTGGACCAGCGCTTCGTCCTGGGGGCGGGGAGCGTCTTCGCGTTATACGTTGCCGGCTATACGGCGGGACGATTTGCCTTTGAACTGATGCGTTCCGACTACGCCAATCTGATTCTGGGGCTTCGGGTGAACACGTGGGTTGCCGCCCTGATCTTCCTCGCGGGCGCCGTCGCGTTTGCCTTGCTGTTCCGGCGCGGACGCTCGATGACCGTGTCCGGGGACTCCGCCCCGGACTCCTCTGAACCGCTGACGGCCGGCGGCTGACCTGCCATGCCGAAACCGGGAAGGCTACCCAAGGCGGTGTGGCGGGCTCCGGCTTCCCGACACCCCTGACGGGCCCAGCCTCGGAACCCGGGCGCTTGAGAGGCGCGGAGCACTACGCCCGACAACCAACACGATCCATCGCCAGAGAACCTGAGGAAGATATGTTCAAGCGGATACGAATTCGGCCTTGGCCCCGTGGACGAGGCGTGCTCCCCCGCGGTGCGGGGTCCAATCCGGC
>DATCNU010000027.1:0-76185 GCA_036565085.1 Arthrobacter sp. | reverse complement strand
CTGCACACCCAGGCCAACGTGGAACTGCCGTGGGCGGACATCGACTTCGACTTCATGAACCTCAACCAGGCCGCCCACGGCGACCGCGAGTTCGGCTACATCCAGTCCCGCCTCGGCATCCCGCGCAAAACCGTCGTCGGGCACGTCTCCAACCCCGAGGTTTCCCGCCAGGTCGGAGTGTGGCAGCGCGCCTCGGCCGGCTGGGCCACCGTCCGCACCCTGAAACTGACCCGGTTCGGTGACAACATGCGCAACGTCGCCGTCACCGAAGGCGACAAGACCGAGGCTGAACTCCGGTTCGGCGTCGCGGTCAACACCTGGTCAGTCAACGAACTCGCCGATGCCGTACACGGCGCCGCGGACGACGACGTCGACGCCCTGGTGGCTGAGTACGAGGAACTGTACGACGTGGTTCCGGAGCTGCGCGCCGGAGCGGCACGCCATGACTCGCTGCGCTACGGAGCCCGCATCGAACTGGGCTTGCGAAGCTTCCTGGAAGCCAACGGCTCGGCCGCCTTCACCACCTCCTTCGAGGACCTGGGGGCGCTCCGGCAGCTGCCGGGCCTGGCCGTGCAGCGCCTGATGGCAGACGGCTACGGCTTCGGCGCCGAAGGCGACTGGAAGACCGCCATCCTGGTCCGGGCTGCCAAAGTGATGGGCTCCGGGCTGCCGGGTGGTGCCTCCCTGATGGAGGACTACACCTACCACCTGGAACCCGGGGCCGAGAAGATCCTGGGCGCCCACATGCTGGAGGTCTGCCCGTCCCTGACAGCCGGAAAGCCGCGCCTGGAGATCCATCCGCTGGGCATCGGCGGCAAGGAAGATCCCGTCCGCCTCGTGTTCGACGCCGATGCCTCCCCCGGCGTTGTGGTGGCGCTTTCGGACATGCGGGACCGCTTCCGGCTTGTTGCCAACGCCGTGGACGTGGTTCCGCTGGACCAGCCGCTTCCGAACCTCCCGGTAGCCCGCGCGCTGTGGGAACCGAAGCCTGATTTCGCCACGTCAGCTGCGGCCTGGCTGACGGCCGGCGCCGCGCACCACACTGTGCTCAGCACCGCCGTCGGCATGGATGTCTTTGAGGATTTCGCGGAAATGGCCCGCACTGAATTGCTCACCATCGACGAGGGAACCACCATCCGCCAGTTCAAGAAGGACCTGAACTGGAACGCCGCGTACTACAGACTCGCCGGCGGCCTGTGAGCCCGGAGGTCTGTGAGCCCGGGGATCACGGGCGGCGGGACGGTTCTCCTCAACGGGAGGGCCGGCGACGGCTGGGGGAGAGGCCTCGGTCTCAAAGACCTCCTCGTCGCCGGCCCCGCTAAATGCCCGGTTCGTCAGCCGGAAATTCGCAGCCTGTGGTTCCTGAGTGCATTGCCCGTCCCACACCCCCTGGTGAGCCATAACCGACTTATCCCTTGAGACGAACCTAGTTCCAGAGGGGCCGGGAGAAACGCGTAATCGGTACTCGTTTTTCAGATTAGGTAGTACTTGGATTCGCGGCTTCAGTACTCAGTGACCGTGGCGCCCGCCCCGGTTTTTCGCCAGTATTGCCGCATGCCGCCGCTTCGGCGCCCGTCCGTATATTGGAACACCCATCTCGCAATACGGGATGAGGTTCTAGGCTGAAGGCCATGACGGAGTATTCGGCTTTTCCTCCTTTTGTCGACTGGGAGTGGTGCGGCGGCCGTTCAGGGGAGGTCGTCTTCGCTGACGCCCGCTGGTATCTGGACGGCTCGTCCGGAAAGACTGCCTACGACGCCGGCCATCTTCCCGGGGCGGTATTCATCGATCTGGACCGGTGGCTCTCAGGTCCTGCTTCGAAGGAAGCGGGCCGGAACCCCTTACCCGAACCGGAAGTCTTTGCCCGGGGAATGCGTGAGGCCGGCATCTATGCTTCGGACACGGTCATTGCCTACGACGACGCCGGCGGGGTGATTGCCGCCCGGCTGGTCTGGATGCTGCGAGCCACCGGCCACCGGGCCGCGATCCTCGACGGGGGGCTGGCCGGCTATCCGGGCGAACTGGAAACGCAACCGCCCAGCCGGCCTCCAGGAGACTTCGGGGCCCGGCCTTGGCCCGAAGCCCTCATCGCGGACATCTCCCAGGCGTCCTCTGGCGATTACCAGGTGGTGGATGCAAGGAACCGTGACCGCTTCGACGGAAGCCAGGACCCCATCGACCCCCGTCCGGGACACATACCGGGCGCTGTGAGTGTGCCTTGCCGCAATCACCTGGATTTATCCGGGAAGCTCCTCCCCGCGGCACAGCTGCGTGGGAATTTCGAGCGCGCAGGCATCAGCTTGGGCGAAGACGCCGTCAGCTACTGCGGATCAGGTGTGACTGCCTGCCACAACCTGCTGGTCCTGGAACAGTTGGGCGCAGGCCAGGGCAAGCTGTTCGTCGGAGGCTGGTCGCAGTACGGCCATGCAATCGACCTTCCGGTCGAAACGGCCTGAGCGGGCGTATCCTCAGGGCACGTCCGCTCTCCCGCACTGGAGTCCGAAAGGCATCTGATGGCACACGCTGAAAATGAAATCACCATCGGCCGGCCGGCCGACGAGGTCTACGCCTTCCTCGCTGACGGACTGAACAACACCAAATGGCGGCCGGGAGTCCTCGGCATCGAACTGGCCGGCGGAGTCGCGGGGACCGAAGGCGCGGTGTACCGCCAGACGCTGGCGGGCCCGCGGGGAAGGCCGATCCAAGGGGATTATCGGATCACGGTGGCGGATCCCGGCCACATCCTTCGCTTCCAGGTGATCGCCGGCCCGGCGCGGCCCGAGGGCAGCTACCTGCTCACCCAATCCCAGGACGGGACAAAGGTCCGCTTCATTCTGGACCTCAGGCCCAAGGGCCTGATGAAGGTGCTGGACGGGCTAGTCGCCAAGACGATGCAGTCCGAGGTGGGCCAGTTGGCCAAGCTGAAGGAAGCCATAGAGGCCAGCTAGTACCTGTCCTCGCAACGCGGGAACGAGCGGTCCGGATTAACTGCCGGAACAACTTCGAAACTTAACTGCCGGAACAACTTCGAAACACTCCTTGACTCATGGAGTCCCAGCGCTAACAATGTTTTCTATAACGTTGTAAAAATAGAAATGAGGACGTTTTCGTGGCCACAAGAGAACCTGGCGCAGCAACAGTCACCGCAGCAGCAGTCACCATCGACGCCGCCTTCACGGTCGGACCTGTCCGGCGCCGGACGTTTGGTGCCTTCGTGGAGCACCTGGGCCGGTGCGTATACACCGGGATCTTCGAACCGGGGCACCCCAAGGCCGATGCGGACGGCTTCCGTACGGACGTGCTGGAGCTTACGCGCGAACTGGGCGTCAGCACGGTCCGTTACCCGGGCGGCAATTTCGTCTCCGGCTACCGCTGGGAAGACGGCGTCGGTCCGGTGGAGCAGCGCCCCGCGCGGCTGGACCTGGCCTGGCACTCCATCGACCCCAACCTGGTGGGCGTGGACGAGTTCGCCAAGTGGTCCGTCAAGGCGGGGGTGGAGCCCATGATGGCGGTCAACCTGGGTACCCGCGGCATGCAGGAGGCGCTGGACCTGGTCGAATACTGCAACATCGACGGCGGCACGGCCTTGTCCGACCAGCGCAAAGCCAACGGTGCGGAGAACGGCTACGGCATCAAAATGTGGTGCCTGGGAAACGAGATGGACGGACCGTGGCAGATCGGCCACAAGAATGCCCTGGAATACGGCCGGCTCGCAGCCGATACGGCCCGCGGCATGCGCATGATCGAGCCGGATCTGGAACTGGTGGCTTGCGGCAGTTCGTCTCCAGGCATGGACACGTTCGGTGAATGGGAACGTGTGGTCCTCACGGAGACCTACGAAGTGGTGGACCTGATTTCCGCGCACCAGTATTTTGAGGACTCGGGAGACCTGCAGGAGCACCTTTCCGCCGGGCACAGGATGGAGGCATTCATCAAGGATCTCGTCTCGCACATTGACCACGTGAAGTCCGTCCGGAAGTCAACCAAACAGGTCAACATCTCCTTTGACGAATGGAACGTCTGGCACGCGAGCCGCGCGGAGTCCAAGTCGCCCAAGGGCAACGACTGGCCAGTGGCCCCCGTGCTGCTGGAGGACCGCTACACGGTGGCGGACGCCGTCGTCGTCGGTGATCTCCTCATCACGCTGCTGCGCAACACTGACCGCGTGCACGCCGCCAGTCTCGCCCAACTGGTCAATGTCATCGCCCCCATCATGACCGAGCCGGGCGGCCGCGCCTGGAAGCAGACCACCTTCCATCCGTTCGCCCTCACCTCGAGGCACGCAGCCGGTACTGTCCTGCAGCTTGCAATCGAGTCGCCGCTGGTCAGCGGCGGTAAGACGGCCGGCTTCGCCGCACTGTCCGCCGTCGCAACATTGGACGCCGGGGCCGGCGAGGCTGTGGTGTTCGTCGTGAACCGCTCGGCGACAGACGCCCTGACGCTGGATGCCGCCGTCGCCGGGCTTGGCAACGTCCGGGTCACCGAGGCGGTTACCTACGCGAACAAGGACCCCTACTGGCAGGCAACAGCCGATGACTCGACGTCGGTCCTGCCGGACGAGAACGTCACCGTGAAAGCCGACGGCGGCCGGCTCACCGCCGAACTCCCGCCCGTGTCCTGGTCCATGATCCGGCTGGCTGTGGAGTCTTAGCCTCAGGTGGAAGGATGGAGGACATGGAACTGCATATCACCGGGGATCCCGCTGCTGACACACTACTCGGCGACGACGCGTTTGCGTTGCTCACAGGCATGCTCCTGGACCAGCAGGTGACCATGGAATCTGCCTTTGCCGGGCCCGAGAAGATCCGCGCACGCATCGGATCGATCGAGCCGGCGGCCATCGCCGCCTATGATCCCCAGGCTTTCATCGAGGTGTTTAAGGAACGGCCGGCGGTACACCGCTTTCCCGGCTCCATGGCGGGGCGGGTCCAGGCGCTCGCCGAGACAGTCCAGCGCGACTGGGACGGGGACGCGACGACGATCTGGACCAAGGGCGCCCCGGACGGCCCCGAGGTGCTGCGGCGCCTGCGGGAGCTGCCGGGATTCGGGGAACAAAAGGCCAAAATCTTCCTTGCCCTCCTGGGCAAGCAATGCGGGCTCCAGGCGCCCGGGTGGCGGGAGGCCGCCGGCCATTACGGCCAGGCTGATGCGTTCCTCTCGGTTGCGGACATCGTGGATCCGGCGTCGCTCGCGAAGGTGCGTGCCAGCAAGCAGGCGGCAAAGGCCGCAGCCAAGGCTGCCAAGGGCTGACTCCCGCTGATCATCTGCAACGATGTCCTGTAACGGATCACAAGGAGAACCAAGCACCGATGGCAGTTACCATGAACGACGTCGCACGGGCCGCGGGAGTCTCGCTCAAAACGGTATCGAACGTGCTCAACGACTATGAGTTCATCCGTCCTGCCACCAAGCAGAAGGTCCGGGATGCGATCGCCGAGCTGGGGTACGAGGCGAACCTGACAGCACGGAGCCTGCGTTCCGGGAAGACCCGCATGCTGGGACTGGTCCTGTCAGATCTCTCGGCGCCGTACTACGCGGAACTCGCCTCCCGGTTGATGAGGGTGGCGTCCCGCCGCGGCTACCGTGTGCTGGTCGAACAGTCCGGCGCCGACGCCAAAAACGAGCTCAGTGCCCTGCAGGGACCCTTCCGCCAGCTGACTGACGGTCTGCTGTTCACGCCGCTGGGCATGGAGGCCGACGCCATTGCCTCCGGCCGCGGCAGCAAGCCGGTGGTGCTGCTCGGGGAACACATCGTGGATCCCAGTTTTGACCTGGTCACCATGAAAAATGAAGAAGCCGCGAAGGCGGTCACGGCGCACCTCCTGGCGGGAGGCCGCCGTCGTATTGCCGTGGTGGGGGCCTATCCTGAGGATTCCCTCGGCAGTGCGGGGCTCCGCCTTAGCGGTTACCGGAAAGCGCTGGACGACGCCGGAATCCGCTTCGACCCGGCGCTGGTGGCGGCGTGCGCGTGGCGGCGCGATGCCGGCGCCGATGCCGTGGCTGGCCTGTTGGACAGTGGCGTTTCGTTCGATGCCGTGTTCGGCCTGAACGACGTACTTGCGCTGGGCGCCCTGCACGAACTCCTCATCCGTGGCGTCAAGGTGCCTGGGGACGTTGCCGTAGCCGGGTTCGACGACATTGACGAGGCACGGTTCTCGTCCCCATCGCTGACCACCATGTCGGCGGGGATGGACGAGATCGCCGAGCGTTCCATCGGGCTGCTGATCGACAGGATCGAGGGGCTGAAGCAGGCGGATGATCCAGTACATATCGAGGCTGGGTTCTCCCTCATGATCCGGGAATCCGCGCCCTAAGCCGGCCAGTCCGCCTAGTCACCCGCACAGTCACCCGCCCAGTCAAACGAGGTGATCCCGCCCAGGGTGAGGTCCGCCGGCGCTGACCAGCTGGCCGCTGGAAGATCACGCGCCGAATTCGACGCTTTCGGTGGTCCAGGCGCGGGCCTGTTCACTGAGGGTGACGCCAAGGCCGGGACGGTCGGGGACGATCATCCGGCCGTCCTTGGTTTCCAGGCGTTCGTTGAACAGCGGGTCCAGCCAGTCGAAGTGTTCCACCCAGGGCTCGCGCGGGTAGGCGGCAGCGAGATGGAGGTGGATTTCCATGGCGAAGTGCGGGGCCAGGCCCAGGCCGCGTTCGTCGGCAAGGGCCGCGAGGCGCAGGAACTGGGTGATGCCGCCGACACGTGGCGCGTCGGGCTGGATGATGTCACAGCCGTTGGCGTTGATCAGGCCCTTGTGCTCGGCGACCGAGGCGAGCATTTCGCCGGTGGCGATGGGGGTGTCCAGCACCTGTGCGAGGTGGGCGTGGCCTTCGAAGTCGTAGGCGTCCAGGGGCTCTTCGATCCAGATGAGGTTGAATTCCTCCAGTTGGCGGCCCATGCGCAGGGCGGTGGCGCGGTCCCACTGCTGGTTGGCGTCCACCATCAGGGGGACGTCCGGGCCGATGTGGTCACGGATGCCTGCCACGCGGCGCAAGTCCTCGGCGGAATCGGGCAGGCCTACCTTGATCTTGATGCCGCCGATCCCTTCATCAAGGAGGACGGTGGCCCTGGCCTTGACCTCGTCCAGGGAAGCATTGAGGAAGCCGCCGGAGGTGTTGTAGGTCTGCACGGAGTCGCGGTAGGAGCCCAGGAACTTGGCCAGGGGGAGGCCGGCGCGCCTGGCCTTGAGGTCGTAGAGGGCGATGTCGATGGCGGCAAGGGCCTGGGTGGCCACGCCGGAGCGCCCCACGGAGGCCCCTGCCCACAGGAGCTTGGTGTAGATCCGGCCGATGTCGTTGGGATCCTCGCCGATCAGGCCTTCCGCGACCTCTTTGGCGTGGGCGTACTGCGCAGGCCCGCCGGCACGCTTGGAATAGCTGAAACCAACTCCGCTGTGGCCTTGTTCGGTGGCGATCTCGGCGAAGAGGAAGACCACCTCGGTCATCGGCTTCTGCCGGCCGGTGAACACCTTGGCGTCACTGATGGGGACGGCCAACGGCAGCCGCGTGGTGGAAAGTTTTACGTGCCGGACCAGATCGACGGAACTCATGGAATCTCCTAGCAGGGAAGGGGCATCATCGCCTCCACTTATTCTATAAGCTATCAACTTGTATTACAAGTAGCGCAGCTCGCCTAGCGGACCAGGCAGGGCTGCTTTGGGTCGAAGGACCAGCCGTCGATGTAGTACTGCATGCCGATGCTGTCATCCCGGGCGTCAAGTCCATGCTGCCGGTACAGCTCGTTGGCCTCATCCAGGGCCGGGCGGTCCAGTTCGATCCCAAGTCCCGGAGTTGCAGGAACCTCAATGGCCCCGCCCCGGATCTGCGGCGGATTCTTGGTCAGTGCCTGTCCGTCCTGCCAGATCCAGTGCGTGTCCAGCGCGGTGATGTCGCCAGGGGCTGCGGCACCGGTGTGGGTGAACATGGCCAGCGAGATGTCGAAGTGGCTGTTCGAGTGCGAACCCCAGGTCAGCCCGAACTCGTGGCACATCTGGGCAACCCGGACGGAGCCGTGCATGGTCCAGAAGTGGGGGTCTGCCAGCGGGATGTCAACAGCGTTGCTGCGGATGGCATGGGACATTTCCCGCCAGTCCGTGGCGATCATGTTGGTGGCTGTCTTCAGCCCCGTAGCCCGGCGGAACTCAGCCATGATCTCACGGCCGGAGAAGCGGCCTTCGGCGCCGCAGGGGTCCTCGGCATACGCCACCACGCCCTGCATCCGCTTGCCGAGGCGGATGGCCTCCTCCAGGGGCCAGGCGCCGTTCGGGTCAAGGGTGACCCGCGACTCCGGGAAACGCTTGGCCAGGGCGGTGACCGCGTCAACTTCGTCGTCCCCGGACAGCACTCCCCCCTTGAGCTTGAAGTCGCTGAAGCCGTAACGTTCCTGGGCGGCTTCGGCCAGAGCCACGACAGCATCGGGGGTCATCGCCTCCTGCCGGCGGAGCTTTTCCCATCGGTCCGACGGCGCGTCCTCCACAAGGTAGGAAAGGTCAGTCCGCCGGTGGTCTCCGACGAAGAACAGATATCCAAGCATGGGGACCGACGTACGCTGCTGCCCGTCACCGAGCAGCTCCGCCACGGGGACGCCGAGGAACTGCCCGTGCAGGTCCAGCAGGGCGGATTCGACGGCGGTGACAGCGTGCACGGCTGTGCGCAGGTCGAACGTCTGCACGCCCCGGCCGCCGGCGTCGCGCCCTGCGAATTCCGTGGCAATTGCGCGCAGCAGGGAACGGTACCGGGCCACCGGCTGGCCGGTAATGAGGGAGCCGGCCTTCTCGATGGTGGTACGGATTCTCTCGCCGCCCGGCACCTCGCCCAGGCCGGTCCGTCCGTCCGAATCGGTCACGATGACAACATTCCGGGTAAAGAACGGGCCATGTGCGCCGCTGAGATTCATCAGCATACTGTCGCGGCCGGCGACCGGGACCACTTCAACGTGGGCGATGGTGGGCTGGGTGGTCATGCGTTGATCCCCGTTTCTTCCTGGACGCCATCTGCCACCACAGTGCCGTCGATGCGCCGGTTGAGGTGCCACGGGTTGGTGTCCTGCAACGGCGTGGGCAGTAGTTCCCGGGGCAGGTTCTGGTACGCAACAGGCCGCAGGAAGCGGTTGATGGCGAGGGTGCCTACCGAGGTGGTGCGTGCATCCGAGGTGGCGGGGAACGGGCCGCCGTGGACCATGGCGTTGCCGACTTCGACGCCGGTCGGCCAGCCGTTGACGATGATGCGTCCCACCTTCTGCTCGAGCGCCGGGATCAGCCGTGCCGCCGTCGGGTAATCCTCTTTGGTGAGCTGAAGTGACGCTGTGAGCTGGCCTTCGATCCTGTTGGTTGCCGCGATGAGTTCCTCGGCGGTGGAATACCGGATGATCAGGCTGGCCGCACCGAAGATCTCCGCATGCAGGACATGGTTGGAGACGAAGTTGCCGGCCCCCGTCCCGAAAATGACCGGGCCAGGGGCGTTCTCGGTGGAGCCCGGGGTGCCCTGTCCGACGACGTCGACGCCGGCAGCCGCGCCGAGCGCGCCGGTTCCGGCATGCCAGGATCCGGCGATGCCTTCGGTCAGCATCGTCTGGCCGGCACAGGCGGAAACGGCGTGTCCTACGGCAGCGGCGAACCGGTCGCCTGCCTCACCTGCGGGGGCGAACAGCAGGCCGGGGGACGTGCACAACTGTCCGGAGCTGCCCGTCACCGCCGCCACATACTGCTGCGCCAGGGCATCTATTTGCTCGGCGGAGCCGCTGAGGATGCCGGGGAAGACGAAGACGGGGTTCAGCGAGGACATCTCGGCATAGACCGGGATCGGTTCAGGGCGGGCGGCGGCCGTGCGCATCAGGGCGATGCCGGCGGACTGCGAGCCGGTGAATCCGACGGCTTTGATGGCCGGATCGGCGACGAGGGCCTGGCCGATGGTGCTGCCCGGACCGTAGACCAGTGAGAAGACGCCGGGGTGCAGGCCGAAGTCCTTGACGGCCTTGGCAATGGCCTGCCCGACGAGTTCGCCTGTGCCCGGGTGGGCATTGTGGGCTTTGAACACCACGGGGCAGCCGGCGGCGAGGGCGGATGCGGTGTCGCCGCCCGCCGTCGAGAAGGCCAGCGGAAAATTGCTGGCACCGAAGACCGCGACGGGGCCGAGCGGGATCTGGCGCTGGCGGATGTCCGCGCGGGGCAGCGGGGTGCGGTCCGGGATGGCCGGATCGATGCGGACGCCCCGGAAATCGCCCTGGCGGACCACTGATGCGAAGAGCCGCAGCTGGCCGGTGGTGCGCGCACGCTCGCCCTGGAGCCGGGCGGCGGGGAGCCCGGTTTCCTGGCTGGCGCGGAGGATCAGTTCCTCGCCGATGGCTTCGATGTTGTCCGCAATGGCTTCCAGGAAACCGGCGTGGGTTTCCGGATCCAGGGTGGAGAAGGACGGGTAGGCTTCGGCGGCCGCGGCGGTGGCCCACAGGAGCTGCTCCTCAGTAATCAGCGAGTAGGCGGGCTCGAGGCGTTCGTTGGTGGCGGGGTTGACGCCGAAGGCGGTCTTGCCGGCGCCGACGACGGGCCGCCCGGCGATGAGGGAATGTCCGGTGAGGGTCATGGTTCCGATTCCTAGGAGACGGTGGCGATGAGTGCTTTGAGGTCCGCAAGGTCCTGCGGGGCAAGGCTCTGCAACGGCGGACGGACGCCGCCGGCGGACCGGCCAATAGCGTCGAGGCCGCCTTTGACGATGGAGACGGAGTAGCCCTTCACACGGTCGCGAATGTCCAGGTACGGGATGACGAAGTCGTTGAGCTTTTTGTTTACTGCGACGCGGTCATAATTGCGGACGTCCTGGTAGAAGTCCAGGGCGAACTGCGGGACGAAGTTGTACATGGCGCTGGAGTAGGTGCTCATACCCAGCTGCAGCAGCGGAAGCGCGAAGGTTTCCGCGGTGGGAAGTCCCCCGAGGTAGAACAGGCGGTCGCCGAGCTTGGCGTAGACGCGGGCATCGTGTTCCAGGTCGCCGACGCCGTCCTTGAAACCGATGAGGTTTTCGTGGCGTTCCGCGAGGGCGGCGACAGTGGTGTCCTTGTAGATCGCGTTGGCCCGGTTGTAGATGATCACGCCGAGCGAGGTGGCGCTGCAGACGGCACTGACGTGGTCTATGAGACCCAGCTGGTCCGCTTCGGTCAGGTATGGCGGCAGGAGCAGGATTCCTTCGGCACCCGAGGCCTCGGCGGCCCGGGCGTTTTCGATCGCCTGGGCAGTGGATCCGCCGGCGGAGGCCAGTACTGGCACCGTGCTTCCGACTTCCTCCACCGCTGTGCGGACCACGCGCTCTGATTCGGCGGGCGTCAGGGAAAATCCTTCGCCGGTGCCGCCCGCAGCGAAGAGGCCTGCCACGGGAAAGCTCGCCTGCCATGCCAGGTGCTTACGGTAGTTCTCCTCGTTGAATTGCAGATGCTCATCAAACGAGGTCACAGGAAAGGAAAGCAATCCGTCCTTCAACGTCGCTGCCAGTTCCTGGGGCGAATATCTTGCCACGTAGGGTCCTCCATCTTGGCGCCGCATTGCGGCTGGTAATAATGACTTGTCTTCAGGCTAGGCACGCACGCGATGCCTGTCCAAGTGCCTTTTTATATGCAGTGATACCCGGAGAGCATCGCCTGTGCTGATCCGCGGCGTTAGGTCCCCGGCGTTCCAGCGTCGGCAGCCGCAGCTGTCGTGGTGAATTCAAGCCTTGTGACACGGCCCATGATCACGTAGCCGAGCAGCGCCAGGGCCCCGTGCGCGCCGACGAACCAGAGTGCCACATCGAAGGATCCGGTCGCGGCGATGATGTAGCCGATGACGATGGGAGTGACAATGCCGGCGATGTTGCCGAAGGCGTTCATGATGGAGCCGGAGACGCTGTTCGCTTCCCTGGGGGCCATGTCCGTCGCAAATGCCCAGCCCAGGGCGGCGACGCCTTTACCGAAGAACGCGAGCGTCATGAGCAGCACGATGACGGGGGTGCTGTCTGTGAACGGGCAGAGTGTGATCAGCATGGCCAGCGCCATACCGGCGATCGAGGGGATCTTCCGGGCTGCTGTCAGTGACATGCCCTTGCGCAGGAGGAAGTCCGAGATGAATCCGCCGAGCAGGCCTCCGATGAATCCTGCCAGGGCGGGGATGGCTGCGATGAAGCCGGCCTCCATGATGTTCAAGTGGCGGCTGCTGACGAGATAGATGGGGAACCACGTAATGAAGAAGTAGGTCAGCGCGTTGACGGCATACTGCGCAACGTAGAGCCCCCAGAACATGCGACTCGTGAACAGTTCCTTGAACTGGGCCCGTGTGATGGTGGATTTGCGGTTGGACAGACTGGCGGCTTCGTCCAGGTCAACGAGGCCGCCGCCGGCCCGGATGGTGTCAATTTCGGTTGCCGTGACGCGCTTGTGCTTGGACGGGACGTTCATCCAGCGGAACCAGACGATGGCCATGACCATGCCCAGGACCCCCAGGGCGTAAAAGCCCAGGCGCCAGCCGAATGTGAAGGTCATCCACCCGATCAGCGGAGCGAACATGGCCGTAGCAAGGTACTGGGCGGAGTTGAAGACGGCCGTGGCCTGGCCGCGTTCCTTGGTGGGGAACCACATGGTGGTGATGCGTGCGTTCGCGGGGAATGCCGGCGCTTCGACGATACCCAGGAGCAGGCGCAGGCCGAAGAGGATGCCGACGGAGACCAGGACGGGCGTAGAAACCAGGCCGACAAAACCGACCACCAGGGTTGCAAGGGACCACAGCGTGAGGCTCCAGCCATACATTTTCTTGGCCCCGAACCGGTCCAGCAGGTAGCCGCCCGGAAGCTGGCCTACAACGTAGGCCCAGCTGAAGGCAGAGAAGATGAAACCGAGCTGGACAGATGACATGCCCAGTTCTTTGGTCATGTCAGTGCCCGCGATGGACATGCTGCTGCGGTCTGCGTAGTTGACGACTGTAATGAAGAAGATCAGGCCCAGCACCAGGAACCGTGTGTGGGACTTCGCGCGGCCGGCCCGCGGCTGTGCGGCTTTCTCGACGGGCGAATCAAGAGTGGGTTTGGACATCGACGTTCCTTATCTGGAAAAACAATTCCCTTCCCTGCGGTGCCGCAGCAAAGGTGACGGTCCGGTGATGCCGGACACTGAGGTTTACCCAAATACTAGGATCTGACTTCGATGCACGTCCAAGACATTCTCAGCATAGTTTGATGCCTTGAAGGTATTGGTTCAGGTGCCCATCCCACGTGCCGTCCCGCGCTGAATGCGGCTCAGTTCATGGTGAATTCGAGGTCGCGAAGGAGCCGGGCCAGAGACGGGTTGGTAACCCCCCGGTTCCAGATGGCATGGAGTTCCACAGGCTCTCCCCCGCTGCCAGCCAGGGGGAGGAACCGGACGCCCTCAATTCCAAGTTTGACAGCGGAGTGCGGAACGAAGGCCACGCCCCGTTTTGCCGCCACCAGTGAGACCATGGTGAGGATTTGGCTGACCGTATGCACAACGTTTCCGTGCTGTACGGGAAGCATCCTGACGACGAGGTCATAGAAATACCGGGCACGGGTGGGTGAGTGCATGATGAGGGGCTCGTCCTTGAGGTCTGCTGCGACGATGTCCCGGCCGAGGGCCGTGAGCGGGTGTCCGGTTGGGACGGCTACCATCATCGATTCGCGGTAGAGCAGGCGCGAATCCAGAACATCTGTATCGAAAGGGGGCCGGGCGAGTCCCAGGTCAAGCTCGCCCGTCTGCAGGCCTTTGATCTGTTCGCCGGTCACAAGCTCCTGGAGATCTATGTCCACGTCGGGAAGGAGGACCCCGATTTCTTCCAGCAGCGGACCCAGGATGCTGAACCCGCTGGTGGCTGTGAAGCCGATCCGCAGCACGCCGGAGCGTCCCGAGGAGATGCGGCGGGCTGTCGCCGGCGCCCTTTCGGCCAGTGCCATCAGCCGCCGCGCCTCCTCCAGGAAGGCTTGCCCGGCGTGTGTCAGCTGGACTTTACGATTGTCACGCTCCAGGAGTTCCACCCCGACAATCTTCTCCAGTTTCTGGATTTGCCGGCTCAGCGGGGGCTGGGTCATGTTCAGGCGTTGCGCGGCGCGGCCAAAATGCAGTTCCTCGGCGACGGCAATGAAACCCGCCAGCTGATCGAAAGTGAACATTAGTCCCCCGGGGTATCACGCGTTGCGGTTTTGGCCTTGGACATGCATCGTAGCGCGTCCATGCATGGGGCAGCCGTCACCCCGCCACCGCTATCGGCGAGCAGCCACAGGACCAGCCACATCAGGGCAATCCGACGCCACAGCGTGATTGGATGGGGCTGGCCGGAAATCTCATGGAAACCTGGCCGGCCTATTGTGGTCACACGCCATTTCCAAGGCTGTTGAAGGGAAACCAGATGCACTTGATGCCCCGTGAGCAGGAAAAGCTCATGATTGTGGTCGCGGCCGATCTTGCCCGGCGCAGGCAGGGCCGTGGCCTCAAGCTGAATTTTCCTGAGGCAGTTGCGGTCATCAGTTATGAACTGATCGAGGGTGCCCGGGACGGCCGCTCGGTCGCGGAACTCATGAGTTATGGCACGACCCTGCTCACGCGGGAGGACGTCATGGAGGGGGTGCCGGAAATGGTCCACGACGTGCAGATCGAGGCGACGTTCCCCGACGGCACCAAGCTCGTTACCGTTCACGATCCGATCCGCTAGGGGCCGGCCATGATTCCAGGAGAATACTTCCTCCGGTCCGAACCGGTAAGGGTGAACGCCGGACGCGAGGCGATTGACGTCGTCGTCGTCAACACCGGCGACCGGCCCGTGCAGGTTGGCTCGCATTTCCACTTTGCGGAGGCGAACGCCGCGTTGACCTTCGACCGGCAGGCCGCGTATGGGCGGCGACTGGACATCCCGGCGGGAACTGCGGCGCGGTTCGAGCCTGGCGACAGCAAAACAGTCCGGCTGATCGAACTGGCCGGCAGCCGTGAGGTGTTCGGCCTCAGCAATGCCGTCAACGGCAAACTCACCGCCGCTAACGGTTCGCTGACAGTTGTGACGGAGGACGCCGAATGAGCTTCGACCTGCCCCGCAGACAGTATGCGGACCTGTACGGCCCGACGACGGGTGACTCCATCCGCCTGGCTGACACCGAACTTTTCCTTGAGATCGAGAAGGACCTTACCGTGTACGGCGAGGAAGTCGTGTTCGGCGGCGGCAAAGTTATCCGCGACGGGATGGGCCAGAACGGCCAGGCCACCAGGGATGAAGACGTACCGGACACGGTCATCACCAACGCCGTCATCCTTGACTACACCGGAATCTACAAGGCCGACGTCGCCCTCAAGGACGGCCACATCTTCCGGATCGGCAAGGCCGGCAACCCCCAGATCACTGACGGTGTGGACATCGTCATCGGCGCCAGCACCGAAATCATCGCCGGGGAACGGAAGATCCTGACCGCCGGCGGCGTGGACACCCACATCCACTTCATCTCCCCGGACCAGGTGCCCACTGCCCTCAGCAGCGGGATAACCACCATGGTGGGCGGTGGCACAGGTCCGGCCGAAGGCACCAAAGCCACCACCGTGACGCCGGGCAAGTGGCACATCCAGCGGATGCTGCAGGCCGCGGAGGGACTGCCCATCAACATCGGCCTGCTCGGCAAGGGCCACGCATCCGCCGTCGAGCCGCTGGCCGAGCAGATCCGCGCCGGCGCCATCGGGCTCAAGGTCCACGAAGACTGGGGGTCCACCACCTCTTCGATCGACACTTCACTGAGGGTGGCCGACGAGTACGACGTACAGGTGGCCATCCACACCGACACGCTCAACGAGTGCGGTTTTGTGGAGGACACCATCCGCGCCATCGACGGCCGGGTCATCCACACGTTCCACACCGAAGGTGCCGGCGGCGGGCACGCGCCGGACATCATCAGAATTGCCGGGCTGCCCAACGTGCTGCCTGCATCCACGAACCCAACGCTTCCGTATACCCGGAACACGATCGAAGAGCACCTGGACATGCTCATGGTCTGCCACCACCTCAACCCGGACATCCCCGAGGATGTGGCGTTCGCCGATTCCCGCATCCGTGCCGAGACCATCGCCGCGGAGGACGTCCTGCAGGACCTGGGCATCTTCTCCATCACTTCCTCGGACTCGCAGGCGATGGGCCGGGTGGGCGAGGTGATCACGCGTACCTGGCAGGTGGCGGACAAGATGAAGAAGCAGCGCGGTGTGCTGGAGGACCCTGCCGGTGCGGGGCACGGCTCCGATGCCGGTTTGGGTTCGCAGAGCGACAACTTCCGCCTCAAGCGCTACGTGGCGAAGTACACGATCAACCCGGCCATCGCGCAGGGCATGGCGGATTCCATCGGCTCCGTGGAGGAGGGCAAGTTCGCCGACCTGGTCCTGTGGGACCCGGCGTTCTTCGGCGTGAAGCCCGAACTGGTGCTCAAGGGAGGGCAGATCGCCTACGCCCTGATGGGTGACGCCAACGCCTCCATCCCCACACCGCAGCCCCGCACCATGAGGCCCATGTTCGCGACGTTCGGCAAGGCGCTGCAGCAGTCCTCCATCACTTTTCTCTCCCAGGCTGCCATCGACGCCGGGGTGCCTGAGGAACTGGGGCTGGAAAAGGTCATCCGGGCGGTATCCGGTATCCGCACGCTGACCAAGGCGGACCTGAAACACAACAGCGCCACCCCGGATATCCAGGTGGACCCGGAGACGTACCAGGTGACGGTCGACGGCGAGGACGTGACCTGCGAGCCGTCCGACGTGCTGCCCATGGCCCAGCGCTACTTCCTCTTCTAGGAGACCCAGTGATCATCGAGAAAGTCCTCGGCAACCTGCACGAACTGCCCGCCTCCGGCCTTGCTGCCTACATCGGGCTCCACCGCGAAAAGGTGGTGCTGCCAAGCGCCCAGCTGGTCAAACGCATCCAGCGCGCCATCACAGACCATGGCCAGGAAATCGGCATCCGGCTGGCACCGGGCTCCGGGGATCTGCGTGATGGCGACATCCTGCACGTGGCCGAGACCAACATGATCGTGGTGTCCGTGCTGCCCACCGACGTCCTCGTGATCGCACCGCGGTCCGTGCACGAGATGGGCGTCGTGGCGCACTCACTGGGCAACCGCCATCTGCAGGCCCAGTTCTTCGATTCGTCGTCCGAGTACGGTGCCGAGGTCATGGTGTGCGCTTATGACCACACAGTCGAGGACTACCTCCGCCACAACTCAGTGCCCTACACCCGCCAGGAACGCGTCATGCCTGTACCTTTCCGCCATGCTGAGCACAGTCACTGAACCTTCCCCCGTTCCCACGGCTTGGGACGCCGCGAGGGATATGGGGCCGTGGGCGGCGGTTCAGTGAGCGGTTATCAGCTTGCACTGCAGCAACTCACTGACTCTGCGCTTCCTACCGGGGCTTTTGCGCACTCTTTTGGGTTTGAGAGCTATGTCGACGCCGGGGTGGTTGCTGATGAGGCTGGTTTTGGGGTGTGGTTGTCCGCTTTTGTCTCGCAGTCGCTGACGTACTCGGATGGGCTGGCTATCCGCTTTCTTTATGAGGGTGCTGATGTGGGGGAGTTGGATGAGCTCTTGTCTGCCCAGCTCTTGCCTCGTCAAGTACGCGAGGCCAGCATCAAGATGGGAACCCGGCTGCTGGAGATCGGCTCGGAGGTCTTTCCGTCGCCCGGGCTGGAACGGTACCGGGACCTGGTAACCGCGGGGCGGGCCGCCGGCCATCAGCCGCTGGCGTTCGCCGTCGTCGCCCGTTCATTGGGGGTTCCGCTTGCGGAAGCGCTGGCCGCCTACCTTTTTGCCGCCGTCACCGCTCTGGTGCAGAACGCGGTCCGCGCCATCCCGCTGGGCCAGAACGCCGGCCAGCGGCTGCTGCGGAAAGCGGCCGACGGCGTCGCTGCCGCCGTCGGGGAGATCGGTCACCTGACTCCGGCCGACTTCGGGGCCGTCAGCCCCGGGCTGGAGATTTCGCAAATGCGGCACGAACGTCAACGCGCCCGCATGTTCATGAGCTAGCAGGAGGAAAGAATGACTGAACCCATCAAAATCGGCGTCGGTGGCCCCGTGGGTGCCGGCAAGACCCAGCTGGTGGAGCGGCTCACCCGCCACATGAGCGGCGAAATCTCCATGGCTGCCATCACCAACGACATCTACACGATCGAGGACGCCAAGATCCTGGCCGCCAACGGGATCCTGCCCGAGGACCGGATCATCGGCGTCGAAACCGGCGGCTGCCCGCACACCGCCATCCGCGAAGACACGTCCATGAACTCTGCCGCCATCGAGGAACTCAAGGGCCGGCACCCGGACCTGCAGGTGATTTTCGTGGAATCCGGCGGCGACAACCTCTCCGCCACGTTCAGCCCCGAGCTCGTGGACTTCTCCATCTACATCATCGACGTGGCCCAGGGCGAGAAGATCCCCCGCAAAGCCGGCCAGGGCATGATCAAGTCCGACCTGTTCATCATCAACAAAACCGACCTCGCACCCCACGTCGGCGCCGACCTCTCCGTCATGGAACGGGACTCACGCGACTTCAGGGGCGCCAAACCGTTCTGCTTCACCAACCTCAAGACGGACGAAGGCCTGGACGCGGTCATTGGGTGGCTCCGCCGCGACGTCCTGATGCTCGATCTCGCCTCATGAGCACGACGGCGGTCGGGTCGCCACAAGCAGCGAACGGTTCGGCGGCCGGCGCTTCACCGGGGATAAGGGGCCGTGCCCGCTTCGCGGTGCCCACCACGCCGCGGCCCCTTATCCCCGGTTCCGCTTGCGCTGACAGGCCGCCTATGGGGGAGCTCGCCTTGAGTATTGGTCAGCGAGGTCAGCGGTCAGTCGCGACGCATCAGTATCACCGGGGTGCTTTACGGGTGCTCCGGCCGCATTATCTCGATGACTCCGGGCAGGTTTGTTATGTCCTCGTGAATCCGGGCGGGGCCTGTCTTGGAGCCGACCTTTACCGTCTGGATGTGGAGGTGGGGGCCGGGGCGTCGCTGCTGCTGACCACCCAGTCAGCCACCAAGGTCTATCGGACGCCCGGCTCTTTTGCCGAGCAGCGGATGACTGTGCGGCTGGGGGAGGCGGCGCGGCTGGAACTGGTGCCGGATCAGCTGATCGCCTACCGGGAGGCAAGCTATCGGCAGAATACCCACATCACGGTGCGCCCGTCGTCGAGCCTGGTCATGGCTGAGGTGGTGACACCCGGCTGGTCGCCCGACGGCGCGTCCTTCCGGTATGAGGAGCTGCGGCTCCGCAACGAAATCTGGGTGGACGGCGGCGGAGGACCGGCCGGGCCAACGTTGCTGGTCCTCGACAACCTCCTGATCAGGCCTCCCCTCAACGACGTCACCGGCATGGGATACATGGAGGGGTTCAGCCATGTCGGCTCGCTCATAGTGGTGGATGCCCGGGTGGACCAGGCGCTCGCCGATGAGCTGCAACGGATCACTGCGGACCATGACGCCTGCACAGGGGTGTCGCTGACACGCAGCGTGTCCGGGACCACCGGGCTGGTGATGCGCTCCTTGTCCAGCAGCACAGGGGAACTGAACCGGCTGCTCGGCCGGTGCACCGCCCTGCTTCGTGACCGCTGGCACGGGCAGGGACCCCTGGACCTGAGGAAGTACTGAGCGCAGCCAGCC
Source organism: Arthrobacter sp. (assembly GCA_036565085.1). Taxonomy (GTDB): domain Bacteria; phylum Actinomycetota; class Actinomycetes; order Actinomycetales; family Micrococcaceae; genus Arthrobacter. Next base: position 56,560 of record DATCNU010000027.1, on the reverse strand, counting down.
GGACGGCCGTGATGTACCCGAGCGGGAAATGCCGGCGCCGCTAGGCGGCCAGCCGGCGTTGCGGCCTGCCGGCGCGCCTGCCCGCATCGCGGCGGCGGGTTGCCTCCGCCGTGATGCGCCCGCCCTCGGGCACCCTGCTGTCCGCATGCACATGGGCGCCGTGGGCGATGAGAGCGCCGGCGCCGATCCGCGAATGGCTCCCAATATGGACGCGGCTGCCGATGACTGTTCCATGGCCTACGTACACGCCATCGCCGATCACGGTCCGGTCACCAACCTGCGCCTCGCGGTCGATCCAGCTTCCATGGCCCACCCGCGAGCCAAAACCGATGTGTGCACCGGGCTCCACATAGGTCATGGAACCGATACGGGCACTTTCAGCGACGTGCGCCCCTGGCCCGACAAGTCCGCCTCCGTTGGGGTGCCGCACATAGCGGGTGACCTTGCCGGCGTCGTCCTCTACTGATTCAAACTTCCTGCTCATTCCGTTCCTTATTCAAGGCGCGGGGCACTTACCCGCGCATAGGGTTAACGGCGGAAGGGCCGGACGGATTCCCGAATGCGTGCCGCGCCTGGACTTTTGCTTGACATTTTGCCCCGAATTGGGCCGGAGTATGCTGTGGTTACCGTCATTGCAGCAGACGGGCCTTGCGTCGCCGGTTGTCGTTTTTCGGGCACGCACTGTTACAGGGGAGGGGGGACCTTGGCAGCTGCCGAAGTCGCAGAAAATGAAGTATTCACCGATGTTGCCCAGCACCTTCAGGATCTGGTGTTGGACAGCCGTGAAGTTGGGCAGTTCCTTGACGAACTGGCCGCGTACTCCGCGGCCCGGCTCAGCGGTCCCGGACGGACGGTATCCTGCGGGATTTCCGTCGTCAGGCAGAAGAAAGCCACCACCATGGCCGGCAGCAGCCCTTGTGCCCGGGTGATGGACCAGTTGCAGCACCAGTATGGGGACGGGCCATGCCTGACGGCCATGCGCGACAGGGTGACCGTCCTCGTGCCTGATCTGAGGCGGGAGAAGCGCTGGCCCGCCTACGTCCAGGCGGTCAACGGGCTGGAGACGCTGTCTGTTGTCGGTGTGCCGCTGCCGCTGGATAGTCCCAGCCAGGGCGCGCTAAACCTGTACAGCAAGCAGCCCCACGCCTTCAGCGGGCAGGCCATTGCGAGGGTGGAGGCCTTTGTCGAGCAGGCGTCCAAGGGGCTGCAGCTCGCGTTGAGACTGGGTCAGTTGCAGGAGACCCGGGACAATATGAGGGCAGCAATGAAGTCCCGGACGATCATCGATCTCGCCACGGGCGCCATCATGGCCAAGAACCGCTGCAGCCAGAACGCGGCGTTCAAGGTCCTGCTGCACGCCTCGAACACCCGCAACATCAAGATCCAGGATGTGGCCGCGCGCGTCGTGTCCTCAATTTCAGGGGCCGACGCGACCTTCACGTACTTCGACGAATAGCCGTCGGCTCCCGGGCCGGAACGCCCCCGCCAATCCCCAGCTTGTCCGCGATTCAGAACCTACAAGGGCAGGAGCCGCGAACGATCCCAGGACCGGACCGGTTGCCCTCCCCACGGCCATGTCACGGGTCCCGGACCGGGCTAGTTCAGGTCCGCCATCAGTTCCGCCACGGTGGGCGGGTTGGCGCCGGGTCGGCGGACGGTGATGGCCGCCGCTTTGGTCGCGGTGCGGCCGAGGTGTTCCAGGACGTCATTCCCCAGCCCTTCCGTCCGGCGCTTCAGCAGCCCGTAGATCAGGGCCGCCATGTAGGAATCACCCGCGCCGATGGTGTCCGCGACTGCTGACCTGATGGAGGGGACGTGCAGAGTGGTGGTCGGGGTGGTCAGCAGTGAACCGTCCGATCCGCGCGTCACCACGGCCAGTCCGGCGCCCAGCCCGAGGATCCTGGCCGCGGTTTCCTCAAGGGTGAGGGCCGGATAGAGCCACGCAGCATCCTCATCGCTGAGTTTGACGACGTCTGTCAGCGGAACGAGGTCCTCGAAGATCGACCGGGCCTCGGACTGGCTGCCCAGCAGGGCCGGCCGGATGTTGGGGTCGTAGGTGACCATGCATTCCCGGTGCGACTGCTCCAGGAGCGCCTTCACCGCTGCAGCACCAGGCGACAGAAACGTGGCGATCGATCCAGTGTGGAGAACCTTGGGCAAGTGCGTGGGGGCCACCGGCGCAAGCTCCCAGCGGATGTCGAAGTCATAGCTCGCAGAGCCGTCGGCGGCGAGGGTCGCGGTGGCGGAGGCTGTGCTGCCGGCGGACCTTGAGCCTGGCAGGAGCTCGACGCCGGCGCTGCGGAGATGGGCTTCGATGGCTGCACCCCGCACGTCGTCGCCGAGGGAGGTCAGCAGGGCGGTGGGGATGCCGAGCCGGCCCAGGCCGTAGGCGACATTCATGGGTGATCCGCCCGGGTGCTCTATGGTGCCGCGTTCGGAAGTGACGACGTCCACCAGCGCTTCGCCGATAACGACGACCTCCGGGGTGGTTGCATTAATGGGTGTGCGGGAGTTCGGGAGCACGGGGAGCGCCTTTCATGGAGCCGTCCGCGGGCCCTGGCAGGCCCGCGGACGGAGTTGGGGAGGTGTGCGGATTCCTACAAGGATCCGGTCAGCCTGGTCAGGCTGTGGCGGCGCCGGTCATGATGGCTACAGCGTCGGTCATGGTGTGCGATTCCGGCGTGATGGTTGCGGCGCACTTGCCCAGTCGCTGGATGTGGATCCTGTCGGCCACATCAAAGACATGCGGCATGTTGTGGCTGATCAGGATGACGGGCAGCCCCCGGTCCCGGAGGTCCCTGACCAGCTGCAGGACCTGGTTCGATTCCCGGACGCCGAGTGCCGCCGTCGGCTCGTCCAGCACAACCACCTTGGAACCGAATGCGGCGGCACGTGCCACCGCGACAGCCTGGCGCTGGCCGCCGGACAGGTTCTCGACCGGCACTGTCACATCCTGGAGCGTGGAGATACCCAGCCGGCTCAGCTCCTCCTTGGCCTTCCGGCGCATTCCTTTGGTGTCGAGCATACGGAACAGGCTTCCGAGCGGTCCGGGGAGCCGTTCCTCGCGGCCGAGGAACAGGTTCGAGGCGACATCGAGGGCCGGCGAGACGGCCAGGTTCTGGTAGACCGTTTCGATGCCGTGGACCCGGGCGTCCTGCGGCCGCTTGAAGTGCACCTGCTGTCCCGATACATAGATTTCACCTGTGTCGGGGATTTCTGCTCCCGTGAGGCACTTGATCAGGGTGGACTTGCCGGCACCGTTGTCTCCGATGACGGCCAGGACTTCGCCGGGGTACAGGTCCAGGCTGACCCCGTCCAGGCCCACGACCCGGCCGAAGGTCTTGACCAGGTTCCTGGCTTTCAGGATGGGCTGGCGGAGCTCTGTTCCGGCCTTTTCAGCGTGTGTGGCGGTCATGATTTCACCTTTCGGATCCACTGGTCGATGGACACAGCGACAATGATCAGGATGCCTACGGCGAGGGTCTGGTAGAGGACGTCCAGCCCGGCAAGTGAGAGGCCGTTGCGGAACACGCCCACGATCAGTGCGCCCAGGAGCGAGCCCCAGATCGAGCCGCGGCCGCCGAAGAGGCTGGTTCCGCCGATCACGACGGCGGTGATGGAGTCCAGGTTCAGGTCCACACCCCCGTTGGGGCTGGCGGCATTCGTCCGGCCGATCTGGATCCACGCTCCGACGGCAAGGACTGCGCCAGCGGCCAGGTAGACGCTCATCAGGACGCGGCTGACGGGAATACCGGCAAGACGGGCCGCTTCCTTGTCATCGCCCACAGCGTAGACGTGCCGTCCCCAGGCCGTCTTGCCCAGGATGAAAGCGACAACGATGTAGAGCAGCAGCATCATGACGACGCCGGTGGAGATTCGGACGGGTCCGACCGGGAACGTGCTTCCCAGCAGGGTGAGGACACCTGGCATCGCGGATCCGCGGACGGTGCTGCCGCCAGAGTAGAGGAGCGTCAGGGCGACAAAAATGTTCAGCGTTCCCAGGGTGACGATGAACGGTGGGAGCCGGAATCTCGTCACCAGGAAGCCGTTGAGTGCGCCGGCGGCAAGACCGACAGCGAGACCTGCAATGAGTGCCAGCGGTCCGGGGATGCCGTTGTTGACCGCGAGTTGGGCGATCACCATCGAGGACAGAATCATGACGGCGCCGACAGAGAGGTCGATTCCGGCGGTCAGGATGATGAGGGTCTGGGCTATGGCCAGGGTGCCCACCACCGCTACCTGCTGCGTGATGAGGGACAGGTTCTCCACCCGCAGGAAACGGTCATTGAGGACGCCGAAGACCACTACCGCGATCAGCAGCACAATGGCGGGGCTGAGGGCAGGGTAGCGGTGGAGAACATTGCGGATTCTGCTGAGAGGGGTCTGGCGGTCGAGGAATTCCTCGGCCAAGTCAGCATGCCCGGCGTTGGGCGGGCCGGCGGTCTGTTGCTGGGTCACTTGAATTGCTCCTGAACTTCCGTATTCCGTAACTGTTGACGCGCTGGGCGTGCTGCGGGGAGACGCCTTTGGGACGTCTCCCCGCGCAAAGGGAGGGGCTACTTGCCCCAGCAGATCTGGGAAGCGGCCGTAGTGTCGATGCTGTCCAGTCCGGCAACTGCCTTGTCAGTGACCAGCGCCGAGCCGGTGTTGAAGAAGTCCAGGCCGGCGGAGACCGTGGGCTTCTTGCCCGAGGTGGCCAGGTCCTGAATGGCCTGGACGCCCAACTGGGCCATCTTCACGGGGTACTGCTGGGCCGTGGCACCGATGATTCCGGACTTGACGTTGTTGACGCCTGCGCAGCCTCCGTCAATCGAGACGACCAGCACACCCTTTTCCTTGCCCGCAGCCTTCAGTGCCTCATAGGCACCCGCCGCGGCGGGTTCGTTGATCGTGTAGACGACGTTGATGTTGGGGTTCTTCGACAGCAGGGTTTCCATCGCAGTCCGGCCGCCGTCCTCGGCGCCCTGGGAGGCCTGGTTGCCGGCGATCTCGTAGTCCCCGCCCTTACCGCCCGTGTACTTGCCCGTCTTGGCCTCGTCGCCGTTCTTCGTCTTGTCGGCGGGGTCGATGCCCATCCCGGTCAGGAACCCCTGGTCGCGGTTGTAGTCGACGGACACGACCTTGTCGCTGAACAGGTCAACCAAGGCGATGGTGGCCTTCTTGCCAGCCAGCTGCGCCGCGGTCCACTGGCCGATCTGCTTGCCCGCGGCGAAGTTATCGGTCGCGAAGGTGATGTCCACGGCACTGGCCGGGTCCGGCGGGGTGTCCAGTGCGATCACGAACAGCCCGGCATCGCGGGCCTTCTTGATCGCGTCGACGACGGCCGGACCGTTCGGGGTGATCAGGATGCCCTTGTCGCCCTTGGAGATGGCGTTTTCGATGGCCTGGATCTGGGTGTCCTCGTCGCCGTCGGACTTGCCTGCGGCGAGCTTCAGGTCGATGTTGCCCCCCTCGGCTGCCTTCTTCGCGCCGTCCTCCATCGCCACGAAGTACGGGTTGGATGTGGTCTTCACGATAAGCGAAACGCCGACCTTGCCGGCGGCGCCTGCGCTGGAGGAAGAGCTGGAGGAACTGCCTCCGCAGGCGGTCAAGCTAAGTGCGCCGAGGGTCAGGACTGCGCCGGCGGCAAGAAGGCGGGTCGCGGCCGGCCTCGGGGCTTTGGAACTCAACATTGAAACTCCTGTGTTTGTGGCGCCTTTCCGGCCCCAGACAACGATGTCATGTATCATGTAACCAAGATCACACTATGGAGTCAAGTGTTAATCGAAGATGAGGAGCAGTTCGTTGACAACGGTGTCTAATCGTTACCAATCCGTTTCCGGTCGGAGACCGCCGACGATGAAAAACGTCGCGGATCTCGCTGGAGTAGGGATCAAAACGGTCTCGAGAGTCGTGAACAACGAACCCGGCGTTTCTGAGGAAACCCGCCAGCGGGTCCTCAGGGCCACCGAACAGCTGCAGTATCACCTCGATATGGCCGCGGGCAGCCTGAAACGATCCGGACGCAAAACCCAGTCGATCGGGTTGTTGCTCCCCAGTGTGTCCAACCCCTTCAGCGGAGAGATCCACCGTGCCATGGAAGACGCGTTGACCGAGCGCGGGATTGCGGTTTTCGCCTCGAGTCTGGATGACGACCCGCAACGGGAAAAGAAGCTGATCTCCGCTTTCCTGGGCCGCCGGGTCGACGGACTTGTCCTGACCCCGATCGCCAGAAGCCAGGCATACGCCATCCCGGAGCACTCGCGGTCCCTGCCCATGGTGTTCATCGACCGCGAGCCGGTAGGCATCGAAGCCGACGCGGTGGTCACGGACAATGAGGTAGGCGCCTCAAAGGCGGCCGCGCACCTCATCCGCCACGGCCACACCAGGCTCGCCTACCTCGGTGACCGGACAGACATCCAGACGGCAAACAAACGCCGCACGGGGTTCCTGGAGGAAATCGGCAGGGCCGGCATCGCGACATCAACCATCCCGGTGCGCAACGGGCTCCACGACGAGGAGACCGCCCTTCGGGCAGCGCTCGAGCTGCTCACCTCGGAGAACCCTCCCACCGCAATCTTCTCCAGCCAAAACCTGATCACCTTCGGTGCCATGCGCGCACTGAGATCCCTTGGGCTACATCACAAGGTTGCCTTGATCGGATTTGACGACTTCACCCTGGCCGACATGATGGAACCCGGGATCACCGTGATCGCCCAGCACCCCGAGCGCATCGGCAAACTCGCCGCCGAACGGATCCTCGCCAGAATCGACGGGGACGACGGCGCCCCGAAAACCTACATCGTCCCGTCAGAACTGATCGCCAGGGGATCCGGCGAGATCCCGCCGCTGAACTAACAACCAACTCTGCAAGACAGCCGAACCAACCAAGCAAAGGAATGGGCATGGTCAAAACACTGTACGCGGAATTCACCGTCAGGGAAGGCAGCGAAGCGAGGGTGGCCGAAATGATGGCAGAGCTCACCGGCCACGTCCGCCGGGAACCCGGGAACGTCATGTTCCTGCCCTACACCCGCGAAACCAACCCGCGGGAATACTTCGTGTTCGAGGTCTACCGCGATGAAGCGGCATTCGAGGAACACATCGGCGCCGACTACGGTGCCCGGTTCAACGGGGAGCTCGCGGAGCACATCGAGGGTGACGGTTCCGTCCTCACCTGGCTCCAGCCGGTCGACTGACTGATCCGCTCAGGGCGCAATTCCTGGGCTTGTCCGCGATTCCGAACCTTCAAGCCCAGGATCTGCCAACAAGCGCAGGACCACGGCCGGCAGGGCCTGCAATAATCGGAACCAACGGTTTGCCCGGGGGGCGCAAGAACCCCGGCGCACAGGCAGCGGTGTAAGTTCAGACCCATCACCCAGACGAGGCGGACATCCATGAAGGCTCCAGACCAGCACCCGCGAACTTCCGACACGCCCGGGGATCCTCGGGATCTCGTCGACGCTGCAGGTCATGGGTCTGTTGCTCAGCACATGCTCCAGCGGCTGGCGGATGTGCACGGGGTGGGTACAACCTTCCAGGGCTGGGACGGCCTTCCGCACAGCGTTGCCGAGGAGACCCTGATCAAAGTCCTGGGCGCCCTGGGCGTCCCGGCCCACACCAACGAGCTCATCCAGGCTGCCCTGGCCGAGGGGGAGCTGGCGCCGTGGCGGCGGATGCTGCCTCCCGCCGTCGTGGTTCAAGAAGGCGAACCGGCGCAGGTTCCCGTTCATGTCCGGGACGGCGCCACGGCGCGGCTGAGTATTGTGCTCGAGCCCGGCACAGGCCCGGCCCGGCCGATCGAAGCAAGCCAGCAGGATATCTGGGTGCCGCCGAGGAACGTGGACGGGGTGTCCACCGGCCGGGCAACCTTCGCGGTGCCACCCGGGCTGCCCCTTGGCTGGCATACCCTGCACGCAGAGTCGGAGGGTGTAACCGCGCAGGGAACGCTGGCGGTGGTCCCTGCGCGGCTGACCACGGCCCACCCCTTGGAAGAGCGCCGCGGCTGGGGCCTGGCCACGCAGCTCTATTCCGTGCGGTCCAAGCGGTCATGGGGGATCGGTGACTTCGCCGACCTCGCAGACCTGGCCACCCTCGGCGGAGCACGCGGAGCGGATTACGTCCTGGTGAACCCGCTGCACGCGGCCGAGCCCGTTCCGCCCGTACAGCCATCGCCCTATTCACCGTCCACGCGGCGCTTCTTCAACCCCCTCTACATCCGGATCGAAGATATTCCCGAGTTGGCATATCTCAAGCCCCGCAGGCGTGCCGTCGTGGACAAGCTCGCAGAGCAGATCCAGGACCTGAACAGGCAAGCGGAACGGCTGGACCGGGACGCCGTCTATGCCGCGAAGCTTCAGGCCTTGGAGCTCCTCTACCACGCCAGGCGCTCGCCCACGAGGCAGGCGGCCTTCGACGAATTCTGCCGGATCTCCGGCTCCGGCCTGGACGATTTTGCCCTCTGGTCAGCCATCCGGGAGGACGTCGCACCCGAGGACCCGCTCTGGACGGACCCGGACTATGCCCTCGGCTCGCCGGAAGCGGAATCCTTGCGGGAGAAGCTTGCAGGACGGATCGGGTTCCACCGGTGGCTGCAGTGGATCTGCGACGAACAGCTTGAGAACGCCCAGAAGGCGGCACGCAGGGCGGGAATGCGGCTGGGCGTGGTGCACGACCTGGCCGTGGGGGTTGACCTGAACAGCGCCGATGCGTGGACTCTCCGCGGCGTGCTTGCCCCTGGCATCAGCGTGGGCGCCCCGCCGGACATGTACAACCAGCTGGGCCAGGACTGGAACCAGCCGCCGTGGCACCCCGGACGCCTCGCCGAGGCCGGTTACGCACCGTTCCGCAACATGCTCTCCACCGTGCTCCGGCACGCGGGCGGCATCCGGGTGGACCACGTCCTGGGGCTGTTCCGGCTCTGGTGGGTGCCCGTCGGCAATTCCCCCCGGGACGGTGCCTATGTGCGGTACGACCATGAGGCACTGATCGGCATCCTGGCCCTTGAGGCGCAACGTGCAGGCGCCGTGGTGATCGGCGAGGACCTGGGCACCTTCGAGCCCTGGGTCCGTGACTACCTGGCCGCGCGCGGCATCCTCGGCACTTCCATCCTTTGGTTCGAGAACGACGGCGATTCGCCCCTCCCGCCGGAGCGGTACCGTACGCACGCGCTCGCCAGCGTCAACACTCACGACCTGCCGCCCACTGCCGGCTACCTCGCCGGCGACCACGTGGCCCTTCGCAGCCGGCTGGGCCTCCTGGAACGGTCCGAGGAGGAGGAGCGGGCAGAGCATACTGCCACGCTGGAGAAGATGATGGGACTGCTGCGGGAGCGCGGGCTGCTGCCCGACAGTGTCGCAGACACCGCCGTCGCTGGTGGCCACGACGTTGCTGTTGGCAGTGACCTTGAGGAGCGCACCATCGTGGCGCTGCACCGCCTGCTTGCCCAGTCGCCTTCGGTCCTGCTGGGCGTCGCCCTGGTTGATGCGGTCGGCGAGCGGCGGGTGCAGAACCAGCCCGGCACCACCGAGGCGCTGTATCCTAACTGGCAGGTCCCGCTGGGTGATCAGGACGGGAAGCCCGTCCTCCTGGATGACCTTCCCGGCAACGAGCGTTTCAACTTTCTCCTGGCGGCGGTGCAGGAAGCGCTGCGCGGCTGACACTACGGCGCGGAAAGGACCGGATCATGAGCGACAGGCCCGTACTGGTGGTGGGCGGAACCGGGATGCTGGGTGGCCAAGTGATCACCCAACTCCTCGGGCGGGGAAGACAAGTGCGGGCGTTGGTACGGCCGGGGTCCGACGCGACACGGCTTGAGGCCGCCGGGGCTGCAATAGCCCGGGGAGACATGATGGACCCCGGCTCGCTGCTGCGCGCCATGGAGGGTGTCGACGCCGTCATCACGTCGGCCGCAGGCTACACAAGGCACAGCAAGGGGGACAGCCCCGAGATCGACACAGTGGGGAACTCCAACCTGGCTGAGGCGGCCAGCCGCTCCGGTATCCGGCGATTCGTTCTCACCAGCATCCTGACGTGTGACAAGACCCCGCAGGTACCGCACTTCTGGCACAAGAAGCTCGCCGAAGACCGGCTGGAGGAACTGGGCGTCCCCTTTGTGGCGCTTCGTCCGGGGGCGTTCCTGGACCAGGTCACGCGGTTCGGCGGCGACCCCTTCAGCAGGCGCAGGCTTATGTGGTTCGGCTCCGCCCGTATTCCGCTGACTTTTGTACTGACCTCTGACCTCGCCGGATACCTTGCCGCCGCGGTGGATGCCCCGGGAGTGGAGGGGCAGCGGGTGGACATCGGCATGGACCGGCCGCTGGCCCTGCAGGACATAGCCGACATTTCCGGGCGGCTCCTCGGTGAGCAGGTCAGGGTCCGGTCCGTCCCCGCCGGCGTCCTGCGCGTGGCCGGGACATTGCTCGCGCCGGTCAACCCGATGGCCAAGGACTTGTCCGCGATGATCGACTGGTTCCAGACTGGCCGCTACGTCGCGGACACCACCCGCCAGCGGGAGGTCTTCGGTACTCCACCGACAGCAGAGGACGCCGTCGCGAGGCTCATTGAAAGCCTCGGGCACACGGTCCGCCGGTAATGCTCCCCGGGGAATCGGCACGCCCGGACGTGGGGGCACATGGAGCCGGTTACTCCATTTGTTCCCGAAACTCCCCGGACAGTCAGCGCGCCGGCACCAGGGCCGTGGGGGATAGCGCCCTGAGGGTTTGGACCAGCGGCCCAGGGAGCCCGGTCGCCTCGTCCAGGGCGAACGTGGCAATGTCATCGGAGCGCTCGTGGGCCACATGGAGCCACTGGCCGCGGACCAGGTGGTGGCGGGGCCAGACCCCGCCGCTGGGGAAATCGGCCTGTGGAACCAGCGCCGTGCCATCCGGAGTCACCCGCAGGACGCTGATCAGGTTGGAGCCACGGACTCCCACGTAGGCGTAGTTTCCGTCCTGGCTGAGGCAGATCTCGGCAGCCGAATCACCCGGAACGCTCCCGCCGGACGTTGCCGGACCGCGGCTGACGAGCTCAAAGGTCCCTGCGTCTGCCCCGATCACGAAAACCTCGATGGAGTACTCGGAGAGTACAAAAACGTTCCCGCTGACATGCTGCACCAGGTGGCGCGGGCCGCTGCCGAAGGGGAGAGCCACCTCGTGGTCGGCAACCAGCCCTGAAACCGGAGCATATTTCCAGACGCGCAGGGTGTCATGGCCCAGGTCGGTTGTCATCACGCGGCCATCAGCCAGCATCAGGCTTGCGTGTGCCCTGCTGGGCCGCGGCGCACCGGTGGTCTGGCTGCCGTGCGGATCAACCGATGGCGATGCCGGGAGCCGCCCGGTCATCCCGCCGTCGTCGTCCAGCCCGTAGAGCAACACCTGCCCGTCTCCCCAGCATGCGACGGTGATGAAGCGGCCGTGCGGGTCCACGGCGACATGGCAGGCGGCCTGGCCGGCGGGCTGGGGGTCCCCTTGGGCTTCCAGCCTGAATTCCCCGGTCCGCCGGTAGGCCTGGACAGTCTGGGTGTGCTCGCCGACGGCGTAGACCACCGGCAAAGTGGGATGGACGGCAATGAACGACGGCGAATTGGCCTTCGCCGCCGTGCCGAGCCAACGGAGCGTCCCGTCCGGGGCTGCGGAGATTGCGCCGATTCCGTCCGCCCTGCCGCCGCCGTCCCGGGTGTAGGTGCCCGTCCAGATCAGTTGGTGCTGCGCGGAGGATGTCATGGCTCCCATCCTGCCAATGATTAGTCCCGGACGGTCGGAGGACGGCTTGGGCTAGCATGGAGTTCCCAGCTACGGCAGAAGGAGGTGAGTCCTATCACTGCTCCATCAGTTCCGGGTACTCCCGCACCCTGCCATCCGGCCGCCAGGCCCAGGTGACGCCCGGAGTGCCCATCGGCTCACCGAAAGGCGTTCCCATGCCAGCTCCTGAACTTCGTCCCACCTCTTCCGCTTTCTCCGATTCCATCTATTCAGATACCGTGGCCCGGCTGAGGGCCGCCGGCTGCGTCTTTGCGGAGGATGAGGCCCAACTTCTCCTGGCCGGCGCAGCAAATCCCGCCGAACTCCTGGAGTTCATTGAGCGCAGGACGTCTGGCTATCCGCTGGAGCACATTCTTGGCTGGTCAGAGTTCTGCGGACTCCGCATTGCCCTGGACCCTGGGGTTTTTGTTCCGCGTCGCCGCACCGAATTGCTCGTCAACGAGGCGGCTGCGCTGCTGCGCTCGAACCGCCCCGGCGACGGCGGCGCCCCGCCACCCGTTGTGGTGGATCTTTGTTGCGGTTCCGGCGCCGTGGGGGCTGCTCTTGCCGATCGGGTTGACGGGATCGAACTCCATGCAGCGGACATTGATCCGGCAGCGGTAGAGTGCGCCCTCCGAAACGTCGGCCTGGCTGGAGGGCTGGTGCATGAGGGAGACCTGTACCAGGCCCTGCCGCCGCGGCTCAAAGGCAGGGTCCGGCTTCTGGCGGTCAATGCTCCGTACGTTCCCACGGAAGCGATCAGCATGATGCCCCATGAAGCCCGGGAGCACGAATCCCGCATAGCGCTCGACGGCGGCAGCGATGGTCTGGCCTTCCACCGACGGGTCGCAGCCGGTGCCCCGGCCTGGCTTGCTTCCCGTGGGCATCTGCTCATCGAAACGAGTGAACGGCAGGCGGCAAGGACAGCCGCGATCATGGCTGCCGCCGGGTTCGATGTCAGGACCGTGCGCTCCGAGGAACTGGACGGCACTGCAGTTGTGGGCCAGGCTCCGGGCGCCCAGAAATCGGCGGATTGACCGTCGTCGGGTCAGCTGGGGATGGACGAAATCATCGACGACATCACTGCTGACATTTTGATCGTCGAGACGATGATGCTGACGACGACGACGCCGATCAGCACCCAAATGGGCACGAGCCCTCGCCCTGGGGCCACTTTTTGGACGATCACCGAGCGGCCGATGATGTACACCGTGCCGCTTAGGAAGCTCCAGGCCCAATGGAACGGCCGGACCACACCGTCGCGCTTGAGCCGCTCACTGTCCAAATAGGCCAGCAGCACCGAGACGCCGTAGACGAGGAAACTCGAAAAGAGGAGGAGAAGATACGTGGGGGTGAAGACCGACGCCGGGTCGACGGTGGCCGTGCCCCGGCCACCGATATAGACGAGGCGGAACTGTGGATTCCACAGCAGCAGGAAGACGATCGAGAGCAGCGGGAGCAGAGTGATGATCCAGATCATCGGGTTGTAGACCGGCGTCCCGTCGCTGATCCGGGGGCGTTCAGGGGGGTACCGGGCAGGCGCATACGGTCCCGGCACTTGTTGGCCGGGTGCGTACGCCGGTGGATACGGCGTGCTGAATTGGTCGGTCCAAGCCCTGCCATCCCACCAGCGAAGACGTCCTGTGCCCGCCGGATCGGGGTGCCAGCCCGGAGGCGGGGTTGGTCCGGTGCTGGGATTGCTCATCTTTGGTGCCCTTCTCGCTGAATGGCCGGGGATGGTTCTTCAAGACGAAGCTTCTCAGACCTTCCTGTCTGTTGTCGACGCAGGGACGGGCGCCGGCGGGGCAAATGGTGGATGAAGAAATTCAGGGGACCTGGCCTGTTTCGAGCCGGGCCAGGTAGTAGTTCTTGAACCAGTGCCTGACCCCCGGCGGCAGTGGCCGATATACCATTGCGAATGCTCGCATAGTGCGGTCGAAGCGGCGCCGGTGACGTTCGCTCCACGGCAGTCCGTAGCCCGCGCGAAGCTGGTCGGGCAGGAGTCCAGCGGTAATGAAACGCGCCGGCGGCATGAGGATGCGTAGCCAGAGCGGGCCGCCGGCCGGATGAAGCAGGTCGCGCGCGACGCGCAAAGTCATGGCGTCCGTCTCCAGCGTCTGCAGGGTTTCCTGCCAGTAGGCTGCGAAAGCCCTGCGGTCCGCGGGCCATAGCTGCTCCGGAAGCTGCAAGGTTGTCCCGATTCGCGCATATTCGCGATACACGCGGTCAGCGGTCTCCTCGTCCATTTCGCCGTAGATCTTTTCGTAGACGGTCACGACGGTGTCGTACAGGGTGGCCACCACCCAAAGCTGGGATTGCGCATCGAAGGCGTTATACCCCCGGGAGCTCTCATCCGGCTCGCGGCGCACGGCGGCGTGGGCACGATTCACCCGGCGGCGTGCGGCAGCCAACTGATCCTCTGTGCCATACACCACTGCATATACGTAGGTCATGGTTGCCCGGAGCCGGTCGAGCGGCCGTTCGGCGAAGTTGCTGTGTTCGGCTACGCCGTGGCCGACTGCGGGATTGGCGATCTGCATCAAAATGGCGCGCCCTGCTCCCACGAGCAAGACGCTCTCCGCCCCGATGTTTGCAAGACCACGAGCCATGGCATCACAATACCCGAGAGGGCATTTGTGGCGGAGGCAGCCCCAACATTTGTGGCGGAGGCGGCCGAAAACCGGGGCTCTTTGTTCGACCAACGACGCTGGCCGCCGCGTCCCCCAAGGATCGCGACGGCCAGCAAGGTCACTTAGTTCTAGCACAATTAATGAGCGGGTTCCCGATCCGGGCCGGCGGCTCCGTAACAGGACCGGGAGCCCCGTAATATCCGTGCCACAACCCGATAAATCAGTCCCTGCGAGGGTCCATGTTCGTGGCGGCACCTGCCGGAGTTGCCCCGCCTTCATCAGTCCAGTCCTGGCCATGCGTATCGTTCAGCGCGGGGTCCGATGCCACGTCGGACGTGCCGAGGTTGACGGTTTCCGGATGGGTGCTGTGGCCGGGAATGTGGTCCCCGGAAGGCCCGGCCCCGGTCCCTGCACCGGACGCGCTTCCGGCAGTTCCGGCGCCGGAGGTCTTCGTCGTGTTGGTCTTGCCGTTAGCGGAAGCGGTGTCGTGGTGCATGGCGGACCCGATGACGGTGCCCGCCCGCCGGGCCGCCTCACCCAGCTGGTCTGCTACCTCGGGGGCCTTTTCCTTGATGACCTCTGTGGCCGCTGCGACCTTGTCCTGGACAGGTTTGCTGTCCCAGATGCTCGCTGCCCTGGCCTTGAGCCTGTCATAGGCTGCCCGCCCGGACCGCGATCCCAAGACGTAGCCCGCTGCGATTCCAACACCCAAAAGAAGTTTCGATTTCATGCTGAACTCCTGCTCCGTGAGAAGGTTTCAAGCCCGGCCGTGTGGCCGGGAGATGGAAAACCGGCCCAGGGATTGTGCCCCTGGGTCGGTTTCCCGGCCGAGTGCCGCAGTTTAGCTGCGGACGCTCCGCTTGGTGATCATGCCGTAAACGAGCAGCACGATGATGGCGCCGCCAATTGCGAGCAGCCAGGTCTGCAGGGAGAAGAACTCCTGCAGTCCGGTGCCGAAGAGCAGTCCACCAATCCAGCCGCCGAGGAATGCTCCTACAACGCCCAGCAGCAGGGTGATGAAAATACCGCCACCCTGCCGGCCCGGGAGGATCGCCTTAGCGATCGCGCCAGCAATAAGGCCCAGAATCAGAAATGCAAAAAAACCCATTTTGTCGTTCCCTCTTCCTTCTAAAGGAGGTACCCGGATCCCGGATACGCTTCGTCCTTCCGCCTCAATAGTAATCATGCTTACTTTATTTTCGCCACTCGGGCGTCCAGCGGGGAGGGCCCCCGGGGCGGTTCAGTGCCCTGTCACGTCCGAATCATTCCCGGCATCCGGGCCCTCGTCGAGGATGGCAATTTCCGCCAGATCCTGGGAATCCAGGGCGAAATCGAAGATGTCCAGATTCTCCGCCATCCGTTCCGGATTGCCCGACTTCGGAATGGCGACAATCCCTTGCTGAACATGCCACCGCAGCACCAGCTGGGCGGGTGTTTTGCCGTGTTTTTCGCCAAGCTGGGAGAGCAGGGGAGCGTCGAGCAGGGTGCCGGCCGAGCCGCCGAGAGGGCTGTACGATTCCGTGACAATGCCATGCCTGCCGTGGAACTCGCGTTCGGCTACCCGGGTGATCGCCGGGCTGAGCTGGATCTGGTTCACCGCGGGCACCACTTCGCATTCGGCCATCAGCCGCTCAAGGTGGGCGGGTTTGAAGTTGGAGACGCCGATCGATCTCGCTTTTCCCTCCCGCTGAAGCCGCTCAAACGTCTTCCAGGTGGAGATGAATTCGCCCCGCTGGGGGAGCGGCCAGTGGATCAGCAGCAGATCCACGTAATCCAGCTTCAGCCGCTTCAGTGAACCCTCCAGCCCTTCCACGGCCCGGTCCTGGCCTTGGAACTGGCCGTCCAGTTTGGTGGTGAGGAACAACTCCCCCCGGTCCACGCCGCTGGCGCGGATGCCGTTGCCCACGCCTTCCTCATTGCCGTACTTCACGGCCGTATCGATGTGCCGGTACCCGGCTTCCACAGCCTGGACGACGGCGGCAGCCACCTCGTCGTCGTCCAGCGGCCAGGTGCCAAGCCCCAGCTGCGGGATGCTGTGGCCATCGTTGAGTTTGATGAGCGGTGAAAGTGTCATCCCACCAGTGTCTCCTGATCCAGGGGGCCGCGGCACCCAAACGGCCGCGGAATTTGGGGCCCTGGTGATTTCAGAGCGGCCTTTGCGTCCATGCGATGAGACGGTCGCTCAGCTCCATGAACGGGTGGTCCACGGCCTGGAGTCCGGGATGCCCGTCATACCAATCCACGATCTCCCTGGCGCCATCAGCGAACGGGATGGTGGCGGTGTAGCCGGGCACCAAGGACTTGATCTTGGTGTTGTCGAACACTACCGAGTGGGACCTGTCGCCCAGCAGGTTCGGCCCCAGTTCGCTGCTGTGCGCGGCGATCGTTGCAGAGGCCACGTGCACCAGCTCCGGCTCGGGAACGCCGGCCGCCCTCGCGAAGAGGCCATAGATCTGATTCCAGGGCAGGTATTCGTCCGAGGTGATGGTGTAGCTCTCGCCCACTGCCTGGGGCCTGCCGAGCAATCCGACAAAGGCCTTGGCGAAGTCCCTGCTGTGGGTCAGGGTCCAGAGCGATGTGCCGTCGCCGTGCACCATCACCGGCAGTCCGGCGCGCATGCGGTGGATGTCCGTCCAGCCGCCCACCATGGCGATCTTCGTACGGTCGTAGGTATGGGAGGGCCGCACCACCGTGAGCGGGAAATCATCCGAGCGGTAGGCCTCGAACAGCAGGTCCTCGCAGGCGATCTTGTCCCGCGAATACTGCCAGAACGGGTTCTTCAGGGGCGTGGATTCGAGGATGGGCAGCCGGGTGGGCGGCTTCTGGTAGGCGGAGGCGGAACTGATGAACACATACTGCCCCGTCCTCCCGCGGAACATTTCCATGCTGGCCCGGGCGTGGTCCGGAGTGAAGGCAATAAAGTCCGCGACGGCGTCGAACTCCCGCCCGCCCAGCACCTCCTCCACGGCGTCCGTGTCGCGCACGTCCGCCTGCAGGACCTCGGCGCCGTCGGGCGGCGGCCTGTCCGCTGACCTGCCCCGGTTGAGAATGGTCAACCGGTGACCCAGCGCAACGGCGCGCTCTGCCGCCGCTGCGCTGATGACGCCGGTGCCTCCGATGAAGAGGATATTCCGCGGCGCTACGGTATCGGCTTCAAACACGAGCGGGGCTACCACGCGTAGTCTTCCGGAGCCGTGCGGTGCCCCGGGAAGATATCGTCGAGCCGCTTGAGCGCGTCGGCGTCGAGGGTGAGATCCAAGGCCCGGATGGCGGCGTCGAGCTGTTCCTGCGTCCGCGGCCCCACGATGGGTGCGGTGACTGCGGGCTGGTGAAGCAGCCAGGCGAGGGCGACATCACCGGGTTCGCGGCCCAGTTCGTCGGCGAAGTCCTCGTACTGTCGGATCTGGTCCTCGTGTTTTTTGAGCGTTTCCAGGGCCCTGCCCTCGGAGCGGCGGACACCTTGGCGTTCCTTCTTCAGCACTCCGCCCAGCAGCCCGCCCTGAAGCGGTGACCAGGGGATGAGTCCCAGCCCGTACTGCCGGGCGGCCGGAATGACCTCAAGTTCCACCTCCCGGCGGAACAGGTTGTAGATGGACTGCTCGCTGACCAGGCCCGTGTAGTTGCGGCGCCGGGCAGCCTCCTGCGCCTGGGCGATGTGCCAGCCGGCAAAGTTGCTGCTGCCGGAGTAGAGGATCTTCCCCTGCTGCACCGCAACGTCGATGGCCTGCCAGATCTCGTCCCACGGGGTGTCCCGGTCGATGTGGTGGAACTGATAGATATCGATGTAGTCCGTTTGGAGCCGCTTGAGGCTCGCGTCCAGGGCGCGGCGGATGTTCAGGGCTGAGAGCTTGGATTCGTTGGGGCGGTCCGTCATGGTGCCGTAGAGCTTGGTGGCCAGGACGGTCCGTTCGCGGCGCTCGCCGCCCCGGGCGAACCAGCGGCCGATGACCTCTTCCGTCCAGCCGCGGTGCCCGGTGCCGCCGTACACGTTGGCGGTGTCGAAGAAGTTGATGCCCGAGTCCAGTGCCGAGTCCATGATCGAATGGGCCGTGGCTTCTTCGGTCTGGGGGCCGAAGTTCATGGTGCCCAGGCAAAGGCGGGAAACCTTCAGGCCGGAGCGGCCAAGGTGGGTGTACTGCATGGCGTAGTCCTTTGGCTTTGGTGCGGTGTTTCAGAGTTGGGTGAAGGAGGCGACTGCGGGATCGGAGCCGATCCGTGCCCCGGACTCCAGCGCGGTGATGGATGCGAGTTCGTCATCAGTGAGGGTCAGGGAGGCGGCGGCGAAATTCTCCCGCATCCGGGACGGATTTACGGACTTGGGGATGACGATGTTGCCGGCCGCCAGATGCCAGGCGAGCACCACCTGCGCTGTGGTGGCGTGGTGGGCCTGTGCGACGGCGGTGACGGTGCTGCCGTTGAGGTCCACGCCCTGGCCCAGCGGACTGTAGGCCTCCACCGCGATGTCCAGCGAACGGCACTTGGCGGCCAGTTCGGCCTGCTGGTAGCTGGGATGCAGCTCGATCTGGTTGACGGCGGGCGCCACTTCCGCGGCCTGCAGCAGGGTGTCCAGGTGTTCTGAGAGGAAGTTGGACACTCCGATGGCGCGGATCTGCTTGTTCTCGTACAGCCGTTCCATCTCCTTCCACGCCTGGACATAGAGTCCCTGCGAGGGGACCGGCCAGTGGATCAGGTAGAGGTCCACATAGTCGAGGCCAAGCGCCTTGCGGCTGTTTTGGAAGGCCTCCTGGGCACGTCCCTGCTCGCCGTTGCGGAGCTTCGTGGTGACGAAGATTTCCCCGCGCGGGACGCCTGAAGCCGCGATGGCCGCGCCCACGCCTTCTTCATTGCGGTACCCGGCGGCGCTGTCGATGTGGCGGTAGCCTGCCGCCAAGGCGTCCTCGACGATCCGCTGCGTGTCCTCCGGGGGCACCTGGAAGACGCCCAGGCCCAGCCGGGGGATTGTGACGCCATTGTTCAGCGTGGTGTTCGGTGTCAGCTCAGACATGATGGTGCTCCTTGCTTGCAGACGGTGCTGTTTCTTGCCTCTGGCTGCTGCTTTACCTGTGGCTGCTGTTCGTGTGTGCTTGCGCGAGAAAACGCTTTCGTACGCCCTATGCCTTGAGCCTATGCATTTTTGCCCTCCGAGTCAGCAGCTGAGGCTGTTCCTGTTTTTCCTAGGACTGCCAGTCCTACCTTCGGCGTAGAAGGCGGACCCGCGGACGGGCACAATAGGGTGCATGGGTCAGAGCGCCGAGTTCGGAAAATTCCTCAAAGCCATGCGGTCCCGGATGAGTCCGGAGGAGGCGGGAGCGGAGGGGACATCCGGCGCGCGCCGGGTTCCCGGGCTGCGCCGCGAGGAGGTGGCGCGGTTGGCCGGAGTCAGCACCGATTACTACATCCGCCTGGAGCAGGGCAGGAACATCCACCCATCGCGGGCTGTCCTGGATTCCGTGTCCCGTGCGCTCCGACTGGACACCAGCGAACATGCACACATGATGGACCTGCTGGAAAACTGTGCCGCGCCCACCCGGTCCCCCGGACCCGCGCAGGGCGTCCGCCCTGCGCTCCGGCAGCTCCTTGAAGCGGTGGGGGAGATACCGGCGCTGGTGCTTGGCCGCCGCACCGACGTCCTGGCCGGCAACCGGATGGCGTTCCTGCTGTTCACCGATTTCCTGGAGCTTCCAGCCCGGGAGCGCAACCTGACCCGCTGGCTCATCCTGGATCCGCAGGCCCGGGATCTTTTCCGCGACTGGAAGAATGTGGCAGCGGAAGCCGCGGGCGCACTTCGCCTGGATGTGGGACGGCACCCCAATGACGCTCAGGCCAACCAGCTGGTGGGTGAGCTCGCAGTCCACAGCGAGCAGTTCCGGCAGTGGTGGGCAGGGCACAGGGTGGCAACACGGTCCGCCGGCAGCGTGCGGCTCCATCATCCCGCCGTCGGGGATCTGGAACTGAACTTCGAGAACCTTGTCCTCCCCGACGATCCGGACCAGGTGCTTCGGGTCTATTCAGCCAGGCCGGGGTCGCCGTCGGCTGATGCCCTGACGCTGCTGGGCAGCCTGGGGGCCGACGCGGGTCAGGGGCCTCCGGCGCCTGAACCACAGCGGCAGTTCACCGCCGAAGCAATTCCGCCGGCCGCGGCTGAGAACTGATCAGCGTCAGTTCCTGGCGGCCAGGGTGGCAGCGAATGCGTCGGCCGAGGCGGTGGTGCTGTTGATGCGCCAGTCGACTTCCTTGTTGTGGTTGAACCAGACAAATGCGGTGATGTCGGGCTGGGCTGCGAGGTAGGACACAAGGGTGGTGTTCCAGGCCGCCTTTGAGCCGCCGGCTTCCGCGGACGCTGTCTCGGCGATGATGATGGGCTTGCCGGGGGCCAGGTTGCGAAGGGCGGTCAGGCCGTCGCCGAACAGGGCCGACGGTGTTGTCCAGGTGCTCCAGGATGCCGCGGTTCCCCAGTTGTAGCCGTCCAGGGCAACGACGTCGACATAGCCGGCTCCGGGGTAGAGGCCGGTGAGGGGGGTGGAGCCCCAGTAGGGAACGTTGGGACTCCAGACCCACTGGACGTTGGTGGCCCCGGTGCTGGCGATGACATCGTGGACGTGGCGCCATGCGGCCACATAGTCTCCGGCCTGGTTGCCGTTGGCGGACTCGGCCCAGGGGTACCAGTTGCCGTTCATTTCATGTCCGAACCTGAGCATGACGGGTTTGCCCCAGGAGGCAAGGGCGGTGCCCCATTGCTGGATATAGGTGTCGAAGTCTCCGGCGGTGATGCGGTCCAGCGAATAGGCGGGCTGGTCAGCGCCGTTCCCGGTCCAGAGCCATGGCTCCCAGGTCACGAGGCTGGTGGCGCCGCGGGCGTTGATGGCGTTCAGTTCGGTGATGGGGGCGGCCTGGGCGAAGTCGTCGTACCACATGACCACGGACGGGCTTTCGTTGACCAGGGTGGAGACGGCGTCGAGTTCGCTGGCGGCCAGCGGGCCGCCGGGCGTCGATACACCGAAACGCAGCCGGGCGGAACTGGCCAGCGGGGTGGCCGTTGTTGTCGCCGTCTTTGTCCGGGCGGCCATCATGAGTGGCGCTGTACCGGAAGGGCGGACACTGGCCGGCGCGGCGCTGACGGAGGCGGGGCCGTATGTGACGGTGTACGGTGCGGAGGCAGATTCCCCGCCTCCTTGCGCCGTCACCAGCACAGTGGCTTCGGCGGTGAGGGGGACCGTGACCGCCGCGGTGAAGGACCCGTTGGCTTTGGTGGTGAATGCGGCGCTGGCGGCTCCGGCGGTCAGGGTACCGGTGGCCGTACGCGCGAAGCCGGTCCCCGTCACCGTGACAGACGACCCTCCCGGACCCGCTGAAGCACTCAGCGTGATCCCGGGCCGGCTGGCAGCCTCGGCAGGCGCTGAAATACCAAACAAAACGGTCAGCGACAGGACAAGACCGGACACCGCGAAACGGACAAAAGGATGACCCATGAATACTCCCTACAGCGAAATGGGCCCCGGCGGGGCAGGTGCGGGCAGCCAGCGGCCGGTTCCTTCCACGTCCATTTCCTGCCGACAAGGGAGGTGCCCCCCCATCATGGTGGCAAAGGGAGCAGGGACGGGAGAGGAACCTGCCCCAATCCTCGGCAAACCCTGCGGCGCCGTTCATATTCCTTGGCAAATACTGCGCTGCTTACGGTGGCGGTTCGATGGCGTGCAGGCCGGAGGGCCAACGTCCCCGTCCGGCACAGAGCGCTGTGCGATTGCCCAGCCGGCTCAGACGATTCTGGCCACCAGCCCATTGGGAGGCGTCGGGCTCATTCCTAGGCTGGAAGCACACACTTTTCTTTTCCAAGGATGGTCTCAAAGATGAAACGCATCGCCCTGCTCAAGGAACGCCAGGCCTTTGCCGCCGGCACCGGTCCGGCCACTGCTACGGGCTCCCATTGCCCCGCCTCCGGACTCTGGAGCCCCGAGTCGCACCCCCTGGTCGTTGAGTCATTTTTCGAGGGGCATGTGTTCCCGGCGTACGACGGCGTCCCCACGGTCTGGCTCCGTCGAACCGCGAGCGTCGTGTCGCCCAACTAAGTGCAGAATGACCGATGGCCGCGCCAGGGGCGCGGCCATCGGTTAATTCGGTGCCCGGGTCAGCGTTCCAGGCGGAACCCAAGTTTGATGGTGACCTGCCAGTCGGCGATCTTTCCGTCTTGAAGGTGGCCGCGGACTTCCTTCACTTCGAACCAGTCAAGGTTGCGCAGGGTCTTGGCGGCCTCGGCGATCCCGTTCCGGACTGCCGCGTCCACACCTTCTTCGGAGGTGCCGACAATTTCAGAAATGCTGTACGTGTGATTGGACAACTTCGCTCCTCGTGATCGCCTTCGATTCCCGGTTGCGGGTCCTTGAAGACTAGTAGGACTTCAGGAGCCTTGGCCAGACCTGCCACCCTAGCGGGCGCCGAGCACCAGGTTCTTGAGGTCGTCCAGGGTCTGCTGCATGTGGGCGTCCATGGCCTCACGGGAGCGGGAGGGGTCACGGGATTCCAGGGCTTCCGCGATGTTCTGGTGGTGCCCGATCGCGTGAACCTGGATCTCCGGCACCGCCGACGTTTCGGCCCGGCGCTTTTCCAGCACCCGCTGCAGCGGTTCGAACAGGACCGCCACAAACACGTTCTCGGAGGCATGCAGGATCAGGTCATGGAACGCCAGGTCAGCTTTCACGAATGCGGCCACATCGTTGATCCCGTTGGCTGCGCGCATGGCTGCCACGCACTCGAAAAGGGCTTTGACGTCGGCGTCACCGATGCGTCCCGCGGCCAGCTCGCAGGCTCCTGTCTCAAGCATGCGGCGGAGTTCTATTAGTTGAATGGAAGCGTCGGCCTCGTTCTTGCCCTCGGACGCGGCGCGCAGTACCGCCTCCAGCGAGGCCCACCGGTTGAGCGGGTTCACGAAGGTTCCCCGGCCACGCTCCACGCTGAGGATCCGCTGTGCCTCAAGCGTCTTCATGGCCTCGCGGACCGTCATCCGGCTCACTTCATGTTTGGCGCTGAGCTCATGTTCCCCGGGCACGCTGGCTCCCGGCGGGAATTCCCCCGCAATGATCCGGTCCAGAAGCTCGTCAGCCACCACGCCGACCAGAGATTTCCGTGCCATGTTTCCCCCTCATCGCCCGCGGCAAATATGTCTGACAAGTCTACTTGCGCGTTCCAATGTGCTGTGCCACACTATTTCTAAATGTTAGATGTCAGACATCTTACAGTTGTCTTTACCGGCGCCGATTCAACACACAACGGAGTGCATTGTGACCCTAGAAGCAGACGTTCTGGCCCTCTTTCCGGCCGAGGTCCGGATTCCTGCCGGGCTGGTGGCAGAAGCCGTTGCCGCGTCCAGTGCGGAGTCTCCCCGGTTGCTGGTGGTGCTCGACGACGACCCCACCGGAACGCAGTCCGTCTCCGACCTGCCCGTACTCACCCGCTGGGACGTTGCGGATTTCACCTGGGCGTTCGAGCACATCCTGCAGAGCCACTGCAAGCCGGCCGTCTACGTGCTGACCAACACCCGCAGCCTCGATCCGGCCGAGGCTGCCGCCCGCAACCAGGAAGTCGTCCGCAATGCACTGGCCGCCGCCGGGGCGCTCCGGCTGGGCTTTGTGAGCCGCAGCGATTCCACCCTTCGCGGCCACTACCCGCTGGAGCCGGACGTCATCGCCGCAACCGTTGCGGACGTCACCGGCGAGGACACCGACGGCGTCGTGCTTGTCCCGGCCTTCCCCGACGCCGGCCGCGTGACCATCGGCGGTGTGCATTACATGCGCGGCACGGGGGAGGCCGCTGGCCGCCTCACACCTGTGGCAGACACCGAATTCGCCAAGGACGCCAGCTTCGGCTTCGCCAACTCGGAGATGGCCAAGTATGTGGAGGAGAAGTCGATAGGCCGCTTCTCCGCGGATTCGGTGATCGTGCTGGACCTCAACATCATCCGCGCCTCCGCCGATCCGCAGATCTCCGCCAAGGCCATCGCCGATGCCATTGCCCCTGCCACCCACTCCACCCCGATTGTGGCCGACATCGTCACGGAAAACGACCTCCGCGCGCTGTCCCTCGGCCTGGAGGAAGCCGAGCGGCGCGGCAAGAAGCTCCTGTACCGCGTGGGCCCGCCGTTTGTCCGCGCCCGCATCGGCCAGGAGATCCGCACCGAGCTCAGCGGTGCCGAAGCCTACGCCGGCAACACACCCTCCATCGCCGGAGGCCTGATCGTGGTGGGCTCCCATGTGGGCGTCACCACCCGCCAGCTCAAAGCACTCACGGAGCAGCACAGTGCCGCGCGGATCGTGGAGATCGACGTCGAAAGGCTACTTGCCGCCGAAACCGAAACAGACACTTCCGGCGCCTACCTCGACCAGATGGTGGTCACCGTCGTGGACGCGCTCCATGGCGGTGACGCCATCGTCCACACCAGCCGCCTGCTCATCAGGACCGAAGACCCGGCCGAAAGCCTGCGGATCGCCCGCACGGTGTCCGCCGCCGTCGTCGCCGTCGTGAACCGGACGCTGAAAACCTTCCCGCCGCGCTTTGTCATCGCCAAGGGCGGCATCACCTCGTCGGACGTTGCTGCCCACGGCCTGGAAATCCGGCACGCCATTGTCCGCGGCCCCATGCTTCCGGGCATTGTCTCCCTGTGGGAGCCGGTGGACGGTCCCGCCAAGGGCATCCCCTACATCGTGTTCGCCGGCAACGTGGGCGATGACCAGTCCCTCGCCGACGTCACCCGCAAGCTCAGCAACACCTTCTAACCAGCAAACGCGTTCCGTACACATTCAATGGAGAACACCATGACCAGCAACTACACCGTCACCGTCCTGGGCCTCGGGGCCATGGGCCTGCCCATGGCCACCCGCCTCGCTTCCCGGCTGACCGTCCACGGCTTCGACATTGCCGAACCCCGCCTCAAGCTTGCCGAAGAAGCAGGCATTGCCACCTTCGCCTCAGCCCGTGAAGCAGCCAAGGGTGCCGACGCGCTGCTCCTGGCGGTCCGTAATGGCGAGCAGCTCAACGATGTCCTCTTCGGTGAGAACGGCGTGGCCTCCGTGCTGGAGCCGGGCGCCGTCGTGATCCTGGGCAGCACCGTCGGCACCGAGGCCATCCCGGCCACCGTGGCCAAGCTGGCCGAATACGGCGTCGAACTCGTGGACGCGCCGCTGTCCGGCGGCCCCAAGCGCGCCGGCGAAGGCGACCTGCTGATCGTGGTGGGCGCGTCGCCGGAAGCCCTGGACAAGGCCCGGCCGGTCCTGGAACTGCTCGCCTCCACCCTGACCATCGTGGGCGACAAGCCCGGCGACGGGCAGGCGCTCAAGACCGTCAACCAGCTGCTCTGCGGCGTGCACATCGCCGCCGCGGCTGAAGCCATGGCACTCGCTGACGCGCTCGGCCTGGACCAGGCCAGGACGCTGGCCGCGCTCGAGGCCGGTGCCGCGGGCTCGTTCATGCTCTCCAACCGCGGCCCGCGGATCCTCGAGGCCTACACCGAGCAAGGCGCCGAGGTCCTGTCCCGCCTGGACATCTTCGTCAAGGACATGGGCATTGTCGGCAAAGCCACCCGCGCTGCCGGCCTCGCAGCCCCCGTTGCCGCCGCGGCGGAGCAGCTCTACCTCCTGGGCCAGGCCCAGGGCCTCGCCGCCGCCGACGACTCCGCCGTCATCAAAGTTGTAGCGCCCACGAAGCGCACCCCCTAGTCCGGAGTTCCGGTCCAGATAACACCCCTTTGGGCGCCTTTTGGGCGCTTTATCTGGACGAGAACTCCAGTTCCCGGGAGGTACGACGACGGCGGTCCCCCCTCCGCCGTCGTCGCACCAACCGCCAGTCCCTCCAGAATCCAGCATCCGATTGCCCGTCTTCCCCGAGACCGGCTTGTCAAAGGAGACACCTGCCATGAACCCCCTGATCAACACCCTGGCGGTGAGGGCCGCAGACGCCCCCGTCATCAAACCCGCAGTGGAGCTGGGAACCCCGCTGCTGCTGGCCATCGCTGCCGCCGGCGTCGCCCTGCTGCTGCTCATGATCATCCGTTTCAAGATCCAGGCTTTCGTAGCCCTCCTGACAGTGAGCATCCTGGTGGCCGTGGCCGCCCAGATCCCGCTCAAGGACGTCTTCACCGTGGTGTCCAACGGCGTCGGCGGCACCATGGGCAAGGTTGCCCTGCTGATTGCCCTGGGAGCCATCCTTGGCCGGATGATCGAAGTCTCCGGCGGCGTCCAGTCGCTGGCCGCACACTTCACCGAAAGGCTGGGAGCCAAGCGCGTGGCGGTGGCTCTGACCGCAGTCGGCTTCCTGGTGGCCATCCCGGTCTTCTTCGAGGTGGGCATCATCGTGCTCGTCCCCATCGTGTACGCATTCTCCAAGATCGCCAACGTGCACCCCATCAAGTTCGGCCTGCCCATGGCCGGGATCATGCTCGCCATCCATGTGGCCGTCCCGCCCCACCCGGGCATTGTTGCGGGCGCCGGCGTCCTTGGTGCCGACATCGGCCTGATAGCGATGATCTCCCTGGTGATCTGTATCCCGCTCGGCTTCCTCTCCTACTGGGTCGCCAGCATCATGAACCGCAAGGAGTATGAGCTCCTGCCGGGCGTCAGGGCACAGGTTGACGAGTTCGGTTCTGGTTCCCTGGTTCGTGTCGGCCACGAAGGTCCCGGTGCCCTCGCGATTGCCCCGCCCCGCCCGGCCCTGATCATCTTCCTCATCGCCGCACCGATCGTCCAGATCCTCCTGGGCACCCTGGGCACCCTCACCATCGCCAAGGACAACGGCTGGTACGGGGTGGCGTCATTCGTCGGCAACCCGTTCCTCGCACTGCTCATGGCAGTTGGCCTGTCCTTCTTCCTGCTGGCCGTCCGACGCAACTGGTCGCTGAAGGAGACCGGCGAGATCTTCGAAGGTGCCCTGCCTCCCATCGCCTCGATCCTGATGGTGGTGGCCGCCGGCGGTGTGTTCGGCAGCGTCCTGCAGGTCTCCGGCATCGGTGCGGCACTCTCTGACACCCTGCACACCCTTGGCGTGCCCCTGATCCTGCTCGCCTTCATCATCTCCCTGGCCCTCCGCGCTGCCCAGGGATCTGCCACCGTTGCCATCGTGACTACCGCCGGCCTGCTCTCCGCCGCCGTAGCCAACGGCGGGTACAGCCCGGCGCAGATCGCCGTGATCGTCATCGCCATCGGCTTCGGATCGCTTGGCCTGTCCCACGTGACCGACGCTGGTTTCTGGGTCGTGGTGCGGTACTACGGCCTCACCGTGTCCGACGGTCTCAAGACCTGGACCGTGCTCACCACCATCCTGGGCGTGGCCGGCTTCATCCTGACCTACGGTGCGTGGATCCTGGTCGGAGGACTGGGCGTCTGATGCGCACCCGACTGGACCAGCTGGTCGCCTTCGCCCTGCTGCAGGGCTCGGCAGTCCCCGCTTTCACCTGCTACGACTTCACCACCGCCATGGCCGTTGTCGCCGCAGCGGAGGAGGCGAACCGGGGCGTGATCCTGCTGGTGGCTCCCAAAACCGCCGCCACAGCCAACGGAATGCGCCTCATCGCAGCGCTCCGGGGCCTGGCGGATGGCGCCGCCGTTCCAGTGGCGGTGCAGCTGGACCATGCATCCGATATCAAGATGATGGCCGACGCCGTCGCGGCAGGGGCGGACTCTGTCCTCGCCGACGGCTCGTCCCTTCCGTATGAAGAGAACATCGCCCTGGTCCGGTCGGCGCGCGCCGTGCTGGGTGCCGGCGTCGTGCTTGAAGCGGAACTGGGCGGCCTGGCGGGCGACGAGGACCGCGCCTTCGGTGCGGACCAGTCCGGCGCCGCCGTGGCAGGCCTCACGGACTCAGCCCAAGTGGAGGACTTCGTGAACCGGACGGGCGCGGATCTGCTGGCCGTGGCTGTGGGCAATGTGCACGGCAGGTACAAGGGCGAGCCGCAGCTGCGCTGGGACGTGCTCCAGGACATCGCCGTGCGGACGCACCTGCCCCTTGTCCTCCATGGAGCATCGGGCATTCCGGCCGGCGAGCTGGTCAAGGCCGCCATCATGAACGTGGGTAAGGTCAACTTCAATACCGAGCTCCGCACCGGGGTCCTGTCCACGCTCCAGGAACAGCTGCCCGCGCACCGGGATGACGGCGAGAACCTGCAGGGACTGCTGCGGCACTGGAACAGCACGGCCCGGCAGTTCGCCACGGCCACGCTCGCCACGCTCACCCGCTGACGCGCCGGCGGGTTACTGTCCAGATGAAACGGCTTGGGGGCGCCTTTGAGCTCACCACAGCTGAACAAAAACGCCGGGGGAGGGAGGCTAGGATCAAACCATGATCCTGGCCTCCCTCCTGTTTGCGTTCGCCGCCGCCCTGCTCCACGTCTACATCTTCACCATGGAGTCTTTCACCTGGACCAGGCCAGCCACCTGGAAGCGTTTCGGCCTGGCCTCCCAGGCCGACGCCGACACCACCAGGCCGCTCGCCTACAACCAGGGCTTCTACAACCTTTTCCTGGCCATAGGAACCTTCATCGGAATCGGCTGCGTGGCGGTTGCAGCCAGGGGCTCCATGCCGGCGGTGGTGGGCTGGACCCTGGTCTTCAGCTGCTGCGGGTCCATGGTCCTGGCTGCCCTGGTGCTGGCCCTTGGCGGCAGGAAGTACCTCCGGCCCGCCGCCATCCAGGGAACCACGCCCCTGCTCGCCGTCGTACTGGGAATCCTCGCCATTGCATTCTGAGGTGGCACCGCACTCTGAAGGCGGCACCGCCGGCTGACATTTGCGCCGGCCTCCTGTCCGTCGGCGCCCTCAGGGCGGACAATGGAGCAAACAGCAACGTCCGGAGGTTCCAGGGACCGCACATGAGTGGCGTGAAGGAACAGAGGCCCGGCCAGGGGAGCGGGCAAAGCTATGAGCGCGACCTCGCCATCGACCTGGTCCGCTTCTTCTGCCTGGCGCTGGTAGTGGTGGCCCACTGCATGATGGTGAGTCCGGTCCTCCACCCGGATGGCACCGTCACCACCGATAACACCCTCGCCGAGCAGGTCTGGTTCGAGCCCGTCATCTGGATCTTCATGGTGATGCCGCTGTTCTTCGTTACGGGCGGCACCACGGGCCTGCAGTCCTGGCGGCGGCTGAAAGCCCGCGGCGGCACCGGCTTTGAGTTCGCACAGGCCCGGCTCCTGCGCCTGGTACGTCCGGCGGCGGCACTCCTCGCGAGTATGTTTGCGGGGCTTTGGGCGGCGCTCCTCCTTGGCGTTGACGGCCAGGTGGTGCAGCTCATGACGACGGGGGCCGGGATGCCGCTGTGGTTCCTGGCGGCCTACCTTTCCACCCAGCTGAACATTCCGCTGCTGGACCGCTTTCACGCCCGCGCTCCGTGGCTGACCCTCGCAGCCCTTGCGGCCGTGGTGGTAACCGTCGATTGCCTGCGCGGCGCGCTCCCGATGCTCGCCTACGCCAACCTCGTGTTCCTGTGGTGCGCCGTGCAGCAGCTCGGCTTCCTGATGGCAGACGGCCACTTTGCCAGGCTTTCGGGTTCCGGCCTTGTGGCGACGGTCGCAGGGGCGAACCTGCTTTTGGGGGCAGTGACAGGACTCGGCCTCTACCGGGGGAACATGCTGGTCAACCTCAATCCCCCCAACTTCTGCCTGCTCCTGCTCGCCGTGTCCCAGGCCGCCGCGCTTCAGCTGGTCCGCCGCGGACTTGGCTGGGTCTCCGCGGTCCGCTGGGTCCGTGCCGTGGTGCAGGTTGCCGGACGGCGCTCCATGACCGTGTACCTGTGGCACCTTCCCCTACTCGCGGCGATGTCCGGGCTCCTGCTCCTCACCGACATCCCGCAGCCTCCCGGCGGCACAACAGCCTGGTGGTGGGCACGGCCACTGGTCCTGCTGGGCGTGGTCGCGCTTCTGCTGCCCGTCCTGGCCATCTTCGGACGGCTTGAGGAACGTCCGACGGCGTCCGCCCACACCCGCGGCCGGCCCGCCGCTGCGGTGGTGACAGCCGCCGTCGCCGTCTTCGTTCCGGTGGTGGACGCCGCCTTCAACGGCCTCACACTGGGGCTGCTGGGAGGCGGCGCCGCATGCTTCATGCTGGCAGTGCTGCTCCTGGGCCGGACGCCGGAACGCCTTCAGCCGTCCGCCGGTGGCAACGAACAGGCCGGCGGCAGCGCGGGAAGGGTCCACGGAACGGTTGCGGAAAGCTCCGGGGGCGGGGCATTGCCAGCAGGGCCAAGTAGTGCCAGTGTCGAACCATGACTGACAACATGATTTCGGCAGAGGACAAATTCAACGCGGACGTCTCACTTGCCAGAAATGATGAGCACCATTGTTATGAGCTCCAGGTTGGGGGCAAGACCGCGGTGCGTTCCTTCTTCCTGGACAAGCCCGGGCATGTGGATTTCACCCACGCGGAGACGGCTGAGGGTTTCCAGGGCCAGGGCCTGGCCAAGGTGCTGGCCCACTTTGCCCTGGACGACGTGGTGGCATCCGGGAAGCGGATCATCCCGCACGACCCCTTCGTCGCGGGTTACCTTCGCCAGCACGAGGGCTACGAACAGTACGTCGACTGGCCCGAAGCCTGAGAGTTATCCGGCGGCCTGAAGCGGGTCCTGCAAGCGGTCCTAGTCGAAGTGCGTGACAGGCGGGGCCGCCGAGGAGATGGACGCCACGATCTGTTCCGCCACCACCCGCAGCTTCTGGTTCCGGCCGCTGGAAGCCTTGACTAGGATGGCCATGGCTTCCTCTTGCGAGCATCGGTTCTGGCCCATGATGATCCCGGCAGCCAGGTCGATCGCGGTCCGGGATTCCATGGCCGCCCGGAGGTCTGCGGCCACCTGCTGGCTGGTGGTAACGCGCACTGCCAGGCGGAGGGCGCTTTGGGCGTTGGCCGCGAAGAGTTCGGCGCTCTCAAGTGCAGTGGAATCGAACGCGTTCACGACGGGCGCAAAGATATTCAGCGCAGCCTTGGCATCCTCATCGAGCATGAGGGGAACCGCCAGGACACTGAGCTGGCCCATTCCCGCAATCGCCGCTCCGTATTCGGGCCAGCGGGTATCCTTTCGGGTGTCGGGGACCAGGACGGTGGTGCCGGTGTTCATGGCGTGAAGGCAAGGTCCGGCGCCGAAATTCTGCTGGATTTCATCCATGAGGCGTGCTTGCTGATCGCTCCAGGCCGCCGTGGTGGTACGGCGGCGTCGCCTCAATGTCACTGCGCATACGACGGGAAGCTCCATCGAGCCGGAGATGGCGCGGGCAGCATAATCGCAGAGTTCCCTGAGGAAGTCGTTGACGTCCTGGCTGTCGACAACAAGGTTCTGCAGCTGGGAAGCCACGGCTGCTTCCGACCGGATTGCGTTACCGGGCGCGGATTTGTCCATATCCAATTTTAGGGCCGCGGGACGAAAAAACCTCCGGCGTGCCGACGGCTTCTTTTGCGTTGACGTCAAGGCGGCGCGCCGTAATGTGACCGCCAGAGGTTGTGACCTGCGCTACATTTTTGTAAAGTCGGTGGAGGGCTATGCAGTCGGCCCCCGGTACTTTTCGTGGAGATTCTCTTGAGCCACAAACTTTCCCATCACAAACTCCGTGTGATTGTCCATGTTGACCTCGACCCCGGCCACATCACCGTCGATGTTGGCGGTTGCCTGACCCAGTCCAACTTTCCGGCCCTTCTCCACCTGCTCCTCCGCGCGCAGCGCCTTGCATCCTGTCCTGACATTGCGCTGAACCTTCAGCGGGCCATTCACCTCGATGCCGGGGTCCTTGCCCACCTACGCCACATCGCCAGCCCCGGATCACACCGGACTGTGCAGCACGCGGCAATCCATCACGAAATGGGTCTGGCGGCGGCCGCCGCACTGGAGGAAGCTGACGAGTTCCGCCTGGCCATCCTTGAACCGGCGTATTTGCCGGTCTGCCCCATACACTCGGCGAAGGAACAGGCGACGGCGCAGCTCAAGATGGCCGAGCCCGCTCTCGCGGAATATCTCAGGCAGCGAACGGAACCACGCCCAGTGCGGCCATCCCCTGAGGCCTCCGCCAAGCGCACCCAGCGCGAACGCGCACTTATGGCCCATAAAGTGCCTCTCTAGGGGCATTTTCTGCCTGTTCGCGCACTAGGCTGGGGCCATGACGCCAACCGACAGCAAGACCACCGCCCTCATCACCGGGGCAAGCGCGGGCCTGGGCGCCGAGTTCGCCCGGCAACTCGCCGGCCAGGGCCACAATGTCGTGCTGGTGGCCCGCGACCGGTCCCGCCTTGAGTCGACAGCGGCCGACTTGGAACAGCGTTATGGAATCACGGCTGAGGTGCTGCCCGCGGACCTGACGGACGACGCCGGTGTGGCAGCCGTCGTCGGCCGTCTCTCCGATGCGGAGCGTCCGGTGGGGATCCTGGTCAACAACGCGGGCGTCGGACTTTTGCACGACTTCGAGGTCAACGATATTTCCGTGGAGAAAAAGCACCTGAAGCTGCACGCTGAGACGGCAATGGAACTCACCCATGCCGCCCTGCAGGGGATGCTGGCCCGTGGTTCGGGACGGATCATCAATGTGGCCAGCGTGGCGGCGTTCCTGCCGCGCGGAACCTACTCCGCAGCCAAAGCCTGGCTGCTCAGCTTCAGCCGCTGGGCCAACCTGGCTTACGCGGCGCGGGGCGTAAAAGTCACAGCCGTATGCCCTGGTTTCACGCACACGGAATTCCACGACCGGATGGGCATGGACAAATCCGTGGCGCCGTCGTGGACCTGGCTGAAGGCTGAGCGCGTTGTGCGTGAAGGCCTGGCAGACAACCTCCGCGGCAAGGCAGTCTCCATCCCGTCCAGGCGGTACAAGGCGATTGCCTTGGCTGCCCGTCTGCTGCCGGGAAGGCTAGTGACCGGCCCGGCGCGGCGGGCCAAATAGGGGCACCGGCACCGTCCGCCGCCTGACTGCCACCACCACCAGGATCCCCACCAGGGCGCCCACCAGCGTCTCCATCCCGCGCTCCAGGATCAGCACACCGGGGTCGATCGGTGCCGCCAGCTGGGTCATGAGGAGGATGACGGGCGTGAAGGAAACCATGGCAAGTCCGTAATGCCGCGTCATGAACAGCTCGGTGGTGAACTGGAAAAGGATGACCAGGAAGGCCAGCACGGCGACGTGGTGGGCGGCCATGACTTCGGCGGACAGCCACGGGCCGGGGATAAGTATGACGCCGGTGACCCCCAGCCCCAGGAACGTCCCCACGATGCGGTGGACGCCGCGGCGGACGCTGCTGGGCAGGTCGGCGCCCGCGAGGGGGACGGCCGCGGCCGCCATGGCCCAATGCGGGTGGCCGCTTCCGCTGAGCACACCCAGGGTACCGGCGGTTCCAACTGCCAGCACATATCGGGCCGCATGGATAAAGGCCAGCCGCCCTCCCGGCCCGCGCAGCGGCATGGCATCGCGGGCGGCTCCGGTCCGCCAGTTCCTGGCGCGGACCCATCCGCCGAAACCTATGGCCATGGAGAAGCCCGCGGACGCAGCAGCGATCAGCAGTGCCGTGTACCAGGGGACAACGGTGGGAACGGAGGCGCAGGCACCCAGGGCCAGGATTCCGAAGAACGGACCGTTGGGCTTGAGCCGTATCTTGTCAGCAAAAACCGAGCCCGCGCCTGCCAGCAGCGCCTCGACGCCGACCAGCCACCATGAATGCAGCTGGTTGATGGACAGGAAGACGCCAACGCCTACTCCGCTCAACAGCACCAAAGCGGCCTGCGACTGATGCCTCAGCCGCAACTGATGCGGTTCGGACCTGCCGTACAAGCCGGTAAGGGCGCCGAAGACTGCGTAGATGATGAGGTCCGCGCGGCCCGCAGCCAGGAGAACGAGGGACGGGACGGCAACACTGAGGGCGACCCTGAGTGCGGCAAGATGGTCATTGTTCGCTGGCTCCAGGCGATGAAGGGCGCGGACCTGCCGCAGCATGGGCTTCACCCGTCACACCACCAATCTTTTCCAGCTCCCCGGACCCCGGACCTTACGGAAGGTATCACAGCTGGCACAGCCGAGGCCCGCACCGGGTGCCTCCCCAAGGAAGGCGCACGGTACGGGCCTCATGAGCGCGGGCTACAAGACGTACCCGGACAGGCCGTGGCTACACTGGGGCAGGAACCCTGTCATCTTCGGCGTTGGCCGCCGTAATGACGTCCTGGGATTCGAACGGCATCTCATCCAGGTCGATCAGCGGGTTCTCATCCTGGGTGGCTACCAGTTCGCGGGCCTCCGCCTGGGTGGCCACGCTGGGCATGGATCCGGGCAGCGGACGCCGGGCCGATTCCTTGAGGAAGTAAATCGCCACCGCGCCAATCAGGGAGGTGCCCATCAGGTAGTAGGCGGGCATCATGTCGTTGCCGGTAGCCTTGATCAGGGCGGCCACGATAAACGGAGTGGTGCCTCCGAAGATGGCCACGGCGAAGTTGTAGGCAATACCCATGGCGCCGTACCTGCTGGCTGTCGGGAACTGGGCAGGCAAGGCCGAGGCGAGGTTGGCAACGTAGAACGTCACCGGGAAGGCGATGAGCGAGAGGCCTGCCAGCGTGGACCAGACGTCGCCGATTCCGATGAGCAGGAACGCCGGGGTTGCCAGCACCACGGTGCTGATGGCGCCGATCCACAAGACAGGACGGCGGCCGATCCGGTCAGACAGCTTCCCGGTTAAGGGGATGCAAAGGCTCATGATGACCAGCACCGGGATGGTCAGGAGCGTCCCGTGGACGGGATCGTAGCCCTTGGACTCGGTGAGGTACGTCGGCATATAGGACGTCAGCGCGTAGCCGGCGGTGTTCGCAGCGGCGACAAGGATCATGGCCACGATGAGTGAGCGCCAGTAAGCCTTGACGATTTCGAACGGTCCCTTTGCGGCGTCAACGTCAGCTGCTGCGGCGTCCTGCCCGATGGATTCCTGGGCATCGAGAGTGGCCTGGAACTGGGGGGACTCCTCGATCTTGTTCCGGAAGTAAATGGCGATGAGGCCCAGGGGACCTGCAACCAGGAAAGGAATGCGCCAGGCCCATTCCTCCATGGCGGTCTGGCCAAGGGTCAACTGCAGGACAGAAACCAGGGCGGCGCCCAGGGCAAAGCCAAGGTAGCTGCCGAGATCCAGGAAGCTTGCAAAGAATCCGCGGCGCTTATCGGGAGCATATTCGCTCACGAACGTGGTGGCGCCGGCGTACTCGCCGCCGGTGGAGAAGCCCTGCACGAGCTTCAGGATTACCAGCAGCGCTGCGGCCCAGATGCCGATCTGCGCGTAACCGGGCAACAGCCCGACGGCGAACGTGCTCGCTGCCATGATCATCAGTGTTGTGGCGAGTACCTTCTGCCGCCCGATCTTGTCGCCGAGCCAGCCGAACACGACGCCGCCGAGCGGGCGGGCAATGAAGGTGGCGGCGAATGTTCCCAGCAGGAACAGCGTCTGGACGGACTTGTCGGCCTCCGGAAGGAAGACGGGTCCCATGGTGGTGATCAGGTAGCCGAACACGCCGACGTCGAACCACTCCATGGTGTTGCCCACGATGGTTCCGCCGAGGGCTTTTTTGAGCATGGGCTGGTCGACGACGTTGACGTCGGACTCTTTGAGCCGGCGCCGTGCGAGGAGCTTGGGTTTCCTCATATTTGTTGATGTGGCAGGTCCTGCCACGTTGTTGGTTCCGCTGGCGCTGTTAACGCCTGCTGAAGAGTCGGTCGTGCTTCGGTCTGTGGGCATTTGGGCGACTCCTATGGAGGTCATTTGCTTGCGACTTGTAGCTGCCCCGCTCTGGGCAGGCTTTCAATTTTACGCGAATTCCGTGCCGGCCCAGAGCTGGAGGGCGTAGGATCGTGTGTTTCAGGACGGTTTTGGCCGCTTGGATACGATTTGTTTTCGCTCCCCTCGCCCCGCCATCACTGGCATCGGGCTGTTCAGGCCACACCGTCGCGCAACTTTTTTCTTCCAGCCCACACTTTGGCGGCTTTTGGCTTCTCGTCTGGCCCTGAAAGTGATGGCGGCCACGGACTTCTCCGGACGCCCTGTGAGGCACTTTGCGCCTCCAAACCGGGGGTTCACAAGCCACCGGAATGCTGCCTATTGTGGTGCCATGGGAACACTGATTCTTGAGTAGGCGGGCCCCTGCGGCCTGGTTCGGCCAGCCCCGGTCCTCCCGATCCCGCCAGACACGCTGATCCTCCTCGGAAAGGTTCCATCAATGACTGAGCATGAGTCCCAGAGCACGCCGCGTCCCAGAGCCGCTGACGCCCCGGTAACACCCGCCCAACCCGACAGGCCGGAGTCCAAGGACACGACGGAGTCCAACGGCACGTCCCAGGCCAACGACACGCCCGAGTCCCGCGGAGTGAGGTCCCGGCTGACTGAAGCGCAAAGGGCAATGCTCGCCAGCAAATCACGGGGCGGGGACGCAGGGCTGACGAGTGTGGGCAAAAGCCATAAACCCACCCATGCCAGCGGCAAACAAGGCCCGGCTGAGAAGAAGGTCCGCTGGTAGATCCGGCGTCGGAAGGTACTGCGAACCTGTTGTCCCGGACACTTCATTTCACTGCGGAGAGGAAGAAAAATGGCTGATAAACATACAGAAGCAAAGATCGAACCGGAGGTTGCGAGCCACTTGGCAGCCGCCATGGAAACACCGCCAGCGCCGGGGCCGGCCACGTACGCGGGGACCGGCATGCTGGCCGGGGAACAGCATTGGCCCGACGGCAACGGGAAGAAGCGGCACCCCAAGGAACGCGGGGCAGAGCATGGCCGGATGGGACATGAGGCCGCAGTAACGGCCATCCACCGTACCGGCCGGCCGCAAATGCCGCACTCGTCCTGAGGCGTCGCAAACAGCCCTGTGACGCGGAATATTGCCTGGTGACATCGGGAAAACCGGTGTCACCAGGTCATTTTTCCTGGCTTCCAGGAGCTAGCTTTCCGGCACCACATCCCCCGGGTCCTTGTCCAGCCGCCAGCCGCGCCAGACGGGGTGCCGGAGCTTTCCGCCCCCCGTCCACTCGCCGAACGTCACTTCACCGACGAGCCGTGGCGTGACCCAGTTCGCGTCCGCGGCATCCTCCCTCGGAACGTCGTCGAACGGCGAGGTCTTCCGGGCGAGGGCATCCACCTTTCGCCGCAGTTCAGTCAGTTCCCGCGTACTGAAGCCGCTGCCCACCCGGCCCACATAGCGCAGGTTCCTGCCCTCGGGGATGCCCACCAGCAGTGAGCCCACCGAGCCTTGCCTGCTGCCCTTGCCTGGACGCCAGCCGCCCACCACCACTTCCTGGGTCTGTTCAAGTTTGATCTTGATCCATGTCCGGGTCCGCTGGCCGCCGGCGTAGCGGCTGTCGGTCCGCTTTGCCAGTACTCCCTCCAGGCCGAGTTCCTGCGCGCTCTCCAGGATGTGGTCTATCCGTTCATCCAGGACAGGGGACAGTTCAACCGGGCAGTCCGACGGGGTGAAGAACTCCTCCAGCCGTCGCCGCCGATCCCCCAGAGGGCGCCGGCGGAGGTCCTCGCCGCCCTCGGACAGGAGGTCGAAAAGCATCAGCCGGACGGGGATGGCGGCACGCGCCTTCCGGATGTCGGCGGGGCGGGTCAGTTTCATCCGTCCCTGCAGGAGCCCGAAATCGGGCCTGCCGGAAGGTCCGACGGCGATGATCTCGCCGTCGGCGACGAACGCCCGCCGCGGCCAGCAGTTCCGGTCTGCCAGTTCCGGATACGTGGCCGTCACGTCGTTGCCGTTGCGGCTGAAGATGCGGATCTTCTTCTCATCGGCGACCACGAGTGCGCGGACGCCGTCCCATTTGAGCTCGAACTGCCAGTCGTCGCTGCCTTGGAGATCGGCGACGGTCCCGGCCGTGGCCAGCATGGGTTTGAAATCCTGTGCCGAGGCGCCGGCAGCGGCCTCCGCCGGGGATTCGGGCTCGGAGGACTCTGCCGGGGAAGCCGCGCCGTGGTGGCCTGGGTCCTTGTCCATAAGGTGGATGAGCCATTGTGCCTCGGCATCCTTGCCCTGTCCCCGCCCGGTATGGATCAGGGCGAACTTCCTGGTCCCGCCGAGCCCGCCGCCTTCGGCCCCGGTCAGGGTGGCAATGACTTCCCTCCCGTTGATCCATTTGTCGAGTTCATACGTTCCGTGGTCCCAGATGCTGACTTCCCCCGCACCATACTGTCCCTGCGGAATGGTCCCTTCGAACGTGGCGTAATCCATGGGATGGTCCTCGGTCTGGACCGCCAGATGGTTCTTGCCACCGGAATCCGGAACGCCTTTGGGAAGGGCCCAGGACACCAGCACCCCTTCGTGCTCCAGCCGGAAGTCGAAATGCGGGCGGCGGGCGTGGTGTTCCTGGATGACAAACGAATCCCCCGCGCCCCCGGCGCCGGTGAAAGGTTCCGGCGTCGCCTTCGGATCGCGCATCGAACGGTACCGTTCAAGACGGGGATGCCCGCCGGCGTCGTCGTGGGCTTCTCCGGGGCTCCCAGGATGGCCGGTCCGGGTCTCGACGGCGGTAAAAGGGTCCTTGCCCGCCTTGACCCGGCGCATCACGGCTTTGTAGTCGAGCTGCTTGAGGTTGGGGGAGCTGAGCTCGCGCCAGGTCCTCGGAGCAGCCACCATGGGCGTAGGGCGGCCGCGCAAGGAATACGGCACGATGGTGGTCTTGGCGGCGCTGTTCTGGCTCCAGTCCACCAGCACCTTGCCTTGGCGCAGCGTTTTCTTCATATCGCTGACGGCCAGCATGGGGTGGTCGGCCTCCAGTGCCCGCGCCAGCTCGTGGGCAAAGTCTGAAATCTGGTCCGAGGTCCGGGCTCCGTCAAGGCCCGCGTAGAGGTGGATTCCCTTGCTGCCACTGGTCACGGGAACGGGGTCCAGCCCCACGTCCTGAAGGATGGCGCGGGCCAGGAAGGCAACTTCGGCGCATTCCTCCAGGCCGGCGCCTTCGCCCGGGTCCAAATCCAGCACCAGCCGGTCCGGGTTGAGCTGCTTGCCGTGCGAATCCACCTGCCACTGTGGCACGTGGATTTCCAGCGAGTTGATCTGGCCGAACCACGTAAGGGTAGCGGGATCGTTGACCAGCGGATAGAAGATAGTCCTGTCCTTGTGCGTGATGGCAGCGCGTGGGATCCAGCCCGGCGCAGACTCCTCCAGGTTCTTCTGGAAGAACACCTCGCCGGGCTTCTCAGCCGTGCCCACACCGTTGACCCACCGCTTGCGGGTTGCCGGGCGGTTGGCCGCCGCGGGAATCAGGACGTGCGCCACCGCGGCGTAGTAGGCCAGGACGTCGGCCTTGGTAGTGCCGGTCCGGGGGTAGATGATTTTGTCCAGGTTGGTCAGGGTCAGTTCACGTCCGGCAATCCTCACCCGCTCCCTAGGACCGGCCATGGGTCTTCACCTCCGGCCAAGACTGATGTTCACTTGAGGGATGAGAGCCATCTGGAAAGGTGCCATCGCGTTCGGCCTGGTCAATGTGCCAGTTAAGGTCTACAGCGCCACCGAGGACCATGACATCAGCCTCCACCAGGTCCACAACGCCGACGGTGGCCGGATCAGGTACCAGCGCCGCTGTGAGGTCTGCAGCAAGGTCATCGATTACTCGGATATTGAGAAGGCTTACGAGGACGACGGCAGGACTGTGGTTCTGTCCAGGGAGGAACTCAAATCTATCCCTGCGGAGAACAGCCACGAGATCGAAGTGGTCCAGTTTGTGCCGTCCGGGCAGCTGGATCCGATGACGTTCGAGAAGAGCTACTACCTGGAGCCGGACTCCAGGTCTCCCAAGGCGTACGTGCTGCTGCGCCGTGCGCTTGAGGATACGGATCGGGTGGCCATCGTCCAGTTCGCCCTGCGGGAGAAGACCCGGCTGGGAGCCCTGCGTATCCGTGGCGATGTGCTGGTGCTGCAGTCCTTGTTGTGGTCTGACGAGGTGCGGGAGGCGAGCTTCCCGGCCCTTGAGGCGTCCATCCGGATCTCCCCCCAGGAACGCGAGATGTCCGCTGCCCTGGTGGACTCCATGGCCGGCGATTTCGAACCCGATAACTTCACCGATGAATACCAGGTCCAGCTCCGCCAGCTCATCGACGCAAAACTGGAGAAGGGTGATTCGCTGGACACCGAGGAAACCTTCGGCGTCGGGGCAGGCGAGGCCGGCAAGGGCGAGGTGATCGACCTGATGGAGGCCCTCAAGCGCAGCCTGGACCGGAGGCGCGGAGGCGGTTCCGACGCATCCACTGCCGCCGACGAGGCGGATGAGGCTGCTGCCGGTTCCGGAGCCCGGTCCGGGGACAGGACGGCCACCAAGACTCCGGCCAAGAGGGCCGCGTCGAAGAGCCCGGCGTCCACATCGGACGGAACCAGGACGGCCGCCAAGGCCACGGCCGCCAAGACCACCGCACGCAAGGCCGCGCCGAAGTCGGAGCCAGCCGCGTCTGCCAAGGCGTCCGCCACCCGGGCACGCAAAGGTGCCTGACCCAAAGGTCCCTGACGCGAGGGCGGCCGGGCAGGTCCGCGGTCCCGCGGCTGGTCCGGAGATGGCCGGCGCCTAGGAGTTCCGGAGGGCGGAGATGAGCTCGCTCTTCTTTTTCGCCGAGTAGCCGGTGAGGCCTATCTCCTTCGCCTTGGCCTTCAGCTGGGGGACAGTCCAGTCCTGGTAGTCGCCGGACTTGCCGCCTTTGCGGCCCGCTGCGGACCGCCCCTTTTTGGCGGCGGCATTGGAGATGCGGGCGGCTTTCTGCTTGGATGCCCCGTCCTCGCGCAGCTCCTCATATAACTCAGGATCCTTCAGGCTCGGGTTTTTCTTGCCGGGCATGTCAATCTCCTTCAACACTCTCCGCTGCTGACGTTGGGTCAGGCTTCCACGCTAATTCCGGTCCTGAGTGAAAACAAGGATGGCCGGTTCCCGGTCGATTGCCGCCTCCCGGAATTGTGCAATGACCGCCGCCAGGCCGGCGCAGCGGCGATAAAATCGATACAGGGGCTTGTTCACCATTGTCAGGGGATATCGATGAAAGCGATCCGGCAGAGTATCCAGGTGGCGCGGCGGCCTGAGGAGGTTTTCTCCTACGCGACAGACTTCCGCAGGTTCCCTGAGTGGCAGGTCGGTGCAGTATCGGCAAGCCCGTTCGGGGAGCCTTCTGAGGGCGAAGGTGCCAGCGCAAATGTTGTCCGGAGGGTCGGCCCGCGCAAACTGGCGAGGACGGAGTCGATCAGGCGGTACCACCCGCCACGGACCTGGACGGTTCAGGGCATCGGGGGCCCGCTGGTAGCCAACGTCCATGGCACCATCGAACCGGTCCAGGACGGTCAGCAGGCCAGGGTCACCATCGACATGGATTTCGAGGGCCATGGCATAGGCAGGTTCTTCATTCCCAGCGTGGCAGGGTTCGCAGCCAGGAGGCAGCTCCCGAAGAATCTGCGGAACCTCAAACGGGCTCTCGAGCCGGGTCCGACCCGGTCCCCGGAGTAGTCTCGGTGCCAGGCGGACTGACCGTCTGAACCACAGAAGGAGAGTTTCGTGGCAGGAAACTATATTGCGTCGTCGGCCGTCAGCATCGATGCTCCGCCGGACCGCGTGTGGGACGTGATCACTGACCCTGCGGCCGTCAAGGAATTCATGTTCGGCACCGAGCTGGTGACCGACTGGACCGTGGGCGGGCCAATACTGTGGCGCGGCGAATGGGAGGGCAAGGACTATGAGGACAAGGGAACAATCCTGGAGTTTGTACCCGGGAAGCGCCTCGTCCACACGCATTACAGTCCCCTGGGCGGCGAGGAGGAGGTCCCCGAGAACTACCACACGCTGACGTGGACGCTCGAGGACGAGGGAGGGGCAACACGCCTCACACTCTCTCAGGACAACAACCCCAGCGAACAGGCTGCCCAACACTCCCAGGGCATGTGGGACATGCTCGTGGCGGACGTGAAGAGGATTGCCGAGCGGGCCAAGTAGCGGGCCAAGTGGTGGGCTCAGCAAACGGCCCGGCGGCGCTTAACCAGCGACGGCCGCCGTCGCACCTGTACCCATGGGTAGAGGCGCGACGGCGGCCGTCGGCAGGCAGCGCTACTCGGCGTCGTGATCCGTTTCCAGAATCCGGACCAGGCGGTCCAGCGCATCGTCAGCGCCTGTACCCTCGGCGCGCAGCACCACAACATCGCCGTGCGATGCACCCAGGCTCATGAGGGACAGGATGCTGGCGGCGTCCATTGCTTCATCGGCCGGCTCGCCTTCGCGGGCGATGGTGATGTCCAAATCAAACTCGCCGGCCGCCTCGGCGAAGATGGCAGCGGGGCGGGCGTGAAGACCGACGCGACTGGCGACGGTTGCAGTGCGTTCTGACATTTTTGCTCCTTTTGTCGTTCGGCTGGCTGTTGGTTCAGCGCCGTGGATGGGTGGTGGGGGTGGGGCCGGTCAGACCGTTACGGGAACGGGTTCCACGGTAGCAGCGGCCTTGGCGGCAGCCGAGCGCTTCAAAGCGAGGACTGCCAGCGCGCTGACCACGGTGCCGGCCACGATGGCGACGACGAACATCAGCAGGTTGCCGATGGCGAAGAACACGAAGATGCCTCCGTGCGGTGCCTGCGAGGTGACGCCGGTGGCCATGCACAGGGCGCCGGTCACGGCTCCGCCCACCATGCTGGCGGGGATGACGCGCAGTGGATCGGCTGCGGCGAACGGAATGGCGCCTTCCGAGATGAAGGAGGCTCCCAGCAGCCACGCTGCCTTGCCGTTCTCGCGTTCGGCCAGGCTGAAGACCTTCTTGTCCAGGACCGTGGCCAGGGCCATTGCCAGCGGCGGGACCATGCCCGATGCCATGACGGCTGCCATGATCTGCCATGGCGCCTGGTTGCTGACGCTGCCGGCGCTCAAGCCGGCTACAGCGAAGGCGTACGCAACCTTGTTGACCGGGCCGCCGAGGTCGAAGCACATCATGAGGCCGAGGATGATGCCCAGGACGATGGCGGATGCGCCGGTCATGCCGGAGAGCCAGCCGTTGAGGGCCGTGGTCAGTGCGGCGATGGGTCCACCGAGGATCAGGAACATCAGGCCGGAGGCCACGATGGAGGCGAGCAGCGGGATGATCACCACCGGCATGAGGCCGCGGAGCCAGCGCGGAACCGACCAGGTTCCGATCAGGTGCGCGAT
Source organism: Arthrobacter sp. (assembly GCA_036565085.1). GTDB lineage: Bacteria > Actinomycetota > Actinomycetes > Actinomycetales > Micrococcaceae > Arthrobacter. Next base: position 13,096 of record DATCNU010000027.1, on the reverse strand, counting down.
GTAGCCGGCCAGCAGGCCACCGACGATGCCGCCGAGGAAGCCGGCACCCATGAAGCCGGACACGGCGCCGGCAACGAAACCTGGTGCGATGCCGGGACGGTCGGCGATCGCGTATGCGATGTAGCCGCCCAGTGCGGGCACCAGGAAGCCCATGGACAGGGCGCCGATCTTGAATGCCACGGTTCCCAGGTACAGGGCCAGGTTGCCGTCGGGCAGGTTGAACAGGGTGTTATGGGCGAGGATGTCGTTGGCCTTGGTGCCCAGTGCGATGTCGTAGCCGCCCAGCAGGAAGCCGAGGGCGATCAGCAGGCCACCGCCGGCGACGAACGGGATCATGTAGCTGACGCCCGTGAGGAGGGCCTTCTTCAGCTTCTGGCCGATGTGCTCGCCCTTTTCCATCTCCGCGTTCGCAGCCTGCTCCTCCGCACCGAAGTGCGGGACGCGGCGTGCGTTCGGGTTGTCGGCCGCGGCGAGTGCTTCCTGCACCATCTTGGCGGGCTCATCGATGCCGCGCTTGACGGGTGCGTTGATCACGGGCTTTCCGGCGAAGCGCTCCTTGCCTCGGACGTCCACATCCACGGCGAAGATGACGGCGTCGGCTGCGGCGATGACGGCGGGATCAAGGGGCTTGGCACCTGAGGACCCCTGCGTCTCGACCTGCAGGTCCACGCCCATTTCCTGGGCGGCGGCGACGAGAGAGTCCGCCGCCATGTACGTGTGGGCGATTCCGGTGGGGCAGGCAGTCACGGCAACGAGCCGCTTTTGCCTGGCGCCGCCGGCACCGGTACCCGCAACAGCGGAAGCGGCGTCAGCCTCTCCTGCAGCGCCGCCGGCGGCGTCAACAGGAGCGGCCGCAGCGTGCGAGGCCGGCTTGTCGGCGAGGGCGCCGTCCACCAGCTCCACGATCTCTTCCGGTGAGGAGGCGGAGCGCAGGGCCCCTGTGAAGTCCTTCTTGATCAGCGAGCGGGCGAGCTTGGACAGGAGCTTGAGGTGCTCCTGGTCCGCGCCGTCCGGTGCGGCGATGAAGAAGATCAGGTCCGCGGCGCCGTCCTTGGCCCCGAAGTCAACTGGCTGGGACAGCCGGGCCATGGCCAGCGTGGGCACCGTGACCGCCGCGGAGCGGCAGTGCGGGATGGCAATGCCGCCGGGAACGCCGGTGGCGGTTTTCTGTTCGCGGGCGAAGGCGTCGGCGAACAGGCCTTCCGCTTCGGTGGCGCGTCCGGTGGCAGCCACTTTGCTGGCCAGGTGCCGGATCACGTCCTCGGGCGAGCTGCCCAGGTTCTGGTCGAGCTCGACCAGTTCGGTGGTGATGAGCTGAGTCACTGTCAATCCTTTCGAAGGGCCGTGATGGTTACGGCTTCCGGGGTGGTTTGGTGGACTGCCGGGACGGTGGAGCCCGGCAGGGAGGCGGCGGCGGCACCGTGTGCCACAGCCTGGCGGAGGCAATCGGCCGGGGCGGCGCCCTGGCCGTGGGCGAGCAGGTAGCCGGCAAGCGCGGAATCGCCCGCACCGACAGTACTGACCGCGGCGACCGGCGGATGCGTGGCCAGCCACGCGCCGTCGGCCGTTACCAGAACAGCTCCCTTGGATCCGAGAGTTGCCAGTACAGCACCCACACCGGAACGCACGACGGCGGCGGCAGCTGCCGCGGCAGCCTCCGGATCCGCTTCAAGTTCGTCAGCGGTGGACACCTGTGCGAATCCGGCTGCAGCTGCCAGTTCCGCAAGTTCTTCGGCGTTGGGTTTGAGGAGGTCCGGTTTCCCGGACACGCCGTCCGACGGGGCCCCGGAGATAGCCGAGGCCAGGGGTTCGCCGGAGGAGTCGACGGCGATCAGCGGGGTGCCGCCGTCGGTTCCTGCATTCGCGGCGCTGCGCAGCCGCCGGGTGACGACGGCGTAGAAGTCGGCCGGGAAGCCGGGAGGCAGCGAGCCTGCCAGGACTACCCAGCTGGCACCGCGCGAGCGTTCCAGCAGCAACTCGATCAGGGCTTCCTGCTGTTCTTCGTTTAGGAGCGGCCCGGGTTCATTGATTTTGGTGGTGACGCCGCCCGGCTCGGTGAGGGCCACGTTGGTGCGCAGCGGCTCGCCGATGGCCAGCGAGGCGAACGGGACTTTGCTGTCGCGCAGTCCTGCCAGAACGGGATCGCTGTCAGCCCCTGGGAGCACGGCGAGGGTTTCCAGGCCGGAGGCCACCAGGGCACGGGACACGTTGACGCCCTTGCCCCCGGACTCCTGGTTCACCGAAACGGCGCGCTGCACTTCGCCCCGTTCGAGGGGGCCGGGCAGGGCAACGGTGCGGTCCAGGCTGGGATTGGCGGTAAGCGTAACGATCATGCGATCACCACGTCGACGCCGGCCTCCGCCAGGGCGGCCGCAAGTTCGGGGCTGGGTTCGCTGTCTGTTATCAAGGTGTCCAAATCTTTCAGGGAGGCGAACTGGACCAGGGTTTCCGCGTCCAGCTTGGAGGAATCGGCCAGCACCACAATGCGGCGCGCCGAATGGACGAAGGCTGCCTTGACGGCGGCTTCTTCAGGATCGGGCGTACTGAGGCCAAAACGTGCGTGGATGCCGTTGGTGCCGATGAAGGCAATGTCCGGGCGTATGCGGTGGGCTGCCCCCACTGTCGCCTGCCCTACGGCCGCCTGGGTCAGTCCACGGACACGGCCGCCCAGGATCTGGAGGGCGATGCCGGGGGTGCTGGAAAGCTTGCCGGCGATGGGGATCGCATGGGTGATCACCACGAGCTCCGTTTCGGCGTCGGCTGAACCGGCAGGTTCGGCGGCAGCGCGGCGGGCGAGCAGGTCGGCGAGGACTTCGGTAGTGGAGCCGGCGTCGATGAGGACACTGCCCGGTGAGCCCTGCGGGATGAGGGCCAAGGCGGCCTGTGCGATGCGCTTTTTCTGCTCCGGGTGCTGGATGGCCCGTTCGTTGATGCTTTCCTCGGTGGTGCTGAAGCGGTCCGCAGCAACGGCGCCGCCATGGACCCGGCGGACGGTACCGGCTGATTCGAGCGTGGCGAGGTCGCGGCGGACGGTTTCGGTGGTGATGCGGAAGCGCTCGGCGAGCAGGTTCACACTGACCCGGCCGGTGCCGGCTACAAGCTCGGCAATCTGCTGTTGGCGCTCCTCGGCGAACACAAACCCTCCATTGCGTAGGTGTCTGGAAAACCATCCGTGACTAGCATCACATGATGTTGACTTCCTTGACTTTATCTTTGTTCATGTTGGTTTGTCAACGGAAAACAACAGGAACGCAGATCGACTTCCGGAGTTTTTGTCCACCTGAAGGGGCTTCGGGCCGGCCAAGTCACGGGATGTGGATAAAACCTGCCGGGAATGCGGAGGCCGGGCCGGACCGCACTGGTCTGGCCCGGCCTCCGGGAATGCATGCGTTGGTATTTCCGTGGTCCGCCGGCTAGAGCCCGCCGTCGGTGCTTTCGTTCCGGGTGATCCGTTCACCTGTGTTGGGATCCATGACCGAGCGGGTTTCGCTGACCCGGCGGCTGCGTCCCGGCGAGGCAAGGATGAGAGAGGCGATGAGGCCGATGACACCGACGGCCATGAGGATGTAGCCGATCATCGTCTGGTCCACATAGGGAATCAATCCCGGGGTGATTGCCCACGCCAGGATGGCGCCGAGTGCGATGAGGAAAATGGAGGAACCGATTCTCATGACTTGCTCCTAGTGTGTGCGGACTGCCCGATCTGTTGTAACAGCGACGCTCCCGGGACGGCTTGGTAAGCATGCTGTCTAATGTCAATCTACATCACGCGTCACAGCGCCGCGTACAACTTCTGCCCCAATTCCCGGGCCGCCGTGCAGCAGGAGGCTGCCGGACGGCTGGGGTCTGGCTAGGCTGTTGCAATGGAAACCGTGGTCTGGTCTAAACCCGAGGACCGGCGGGCCGGCACGCCCCTGCTGGTCATGATGCACGGCTACGGCACAGACGAATCCCGGATGGTGCGGCTGTTTGACCACCTGCCGCCTGAGTTTACGTGCGCGGCAGTGCGGGGACCCATGGTGATCGGAGACCATTACGGCTGGTTCCTGCTCGACTATTTCCTGGCCAATGATTTCGCGGACGTCATCACCGCCACCAACGCCGTGCATGCCTGGATCAGCTCCGTCAAGGGGAGGCACAGCAGCGTGAGCCTATTCGGATACTCACAGGGGATGGCCATGGCCAGCACGCTGTTACGCCTCCACCCCAAGGATTATGCAGCGACAGTGGGATTGTCGGGCTTCGTGCTGAACAACGAGCTCTTGTCGATGAGTGAGTCCTTTGAGGCCCGGCCGCCTTTCTTTTGGGGGCGGGACAAGGCTGACCTGATTATCAACGAGGACGCCACCGAGTACACAGCGGAGTGGCTCAGTGCCAACACCCAGCTCACGGCCAGGACCTACCCCGGCATGGGCCACGCCATGTGCAAGGCGGAAATGGTGGACGTGAGCGCCTTCCTCCGCCACTACGTCCTGGGCTGAAGCCCCATTCACGATTTTCTTCCGACGGTACTGCCCCTCCATGGCCAGTTGCCCAACAGGCGGTCGAGGCTGAGGTTTGCGTCACACTTCGGCAGCTGGAAAAAACAGTTGCGCGTCAAATTTGTAAACGCTTACACTCGACTTCGGCCGGGTCCACCGGAGCTTGAACTGTGCGGAAAGGAAAGCGGAAGCGTGTACAGGTTCCACGTTCCTGCCGGCGCAGCGCCACCACTCCCGTTTGCCCGGCTTGTCAGGGCGCGGGAACGCGCCCATCATGGAGGAAGCCCTTCATCAGCAGCCCGCCGGCATGCCATGGGAGTTCAGCCCACGGAGACTTCAGCCCACGCCCGCCCCGCGCTTGCTGATCCTGCGGACGCCGTAGCCGCCACCCCATGCACTCCTCCCCCTGAGGCTGCCCACGTCTGAAAGGACACGAACCGCTTATGACTGACCTTCTGGAAACTGGCAGCACCTTCTGGAACGGCGCCTCCGCCATCCTTTTTGACTTGGACGGAGTGCTGACCCCAACGGCTACCGTCCACGAGCGGGCGTGGCAGGAACTCTTCGACGGCTACCTGGCATCACGGCCCGGGGCGGCCGGCTACCGCGAAAGCGACTACTTCGACCACATCGACGGCAAGCCCCGGTTCGACGGCGTCCGGGACTTCCTGGCGTCCCGCGGCATCGTCCTCACCGAGGGGCCCATCGACGACGATCCAGCCAACACCACGGTCCAGGGACTCGGCAACCGGAAAAACCGTATCTTCAATGACATCGTGAGCGCCGGCGTCGAGCCGTTCGAGGGCTCGGTGCGGTTCCTCGAAGCTGCGCTGGAGCGGGGGCTGAAGGTCGCCGTCGTCTCCTCATCCCGGAACGCTCCGGCGGTACTCAAAGCCGCCGGCCTGAGCAGTCATTTCCCGGTGGTGGTGGACGGCGTGGTGGCGGCGGCGGAAGGCCTGCCCGGCAAACCCAGCCCGGCCACCTACGACTACGCGGCGCAGCTCCTGGGCCTGCCCACGGAGGAATGCGTCGTCGTCGAGGACGCCGTATCCGGGGTCCAGGCCGGACATTCAGGGCAGTTCCACTCCGTGATCGGCGTGGACCGCGGCGCCGGCAGGCAGACCCTGCTGGATGCCGGAGCCACCCTGGTGGTCAACGATCTCCAGGAACTCCTCTAGCACCAGCTTTCCCCGGCTGTCCGCTTAATCCGCCCGCCAGTTACCCCAGGTTTCACCCAGCCCCACCATCCGGCCGCCTACCCACGGCTGAACAGCACAACGCCTAAGGACCCCAACACCATGGCAATTATCACTGCGGACCGCGAACGGTTCCCCGACACCCCGTGGCAACTCGTGGAAACGCGCCACGAGCCCGGCAACGCCGGCACCCTGGAAACCCTTTTCGCCCTGGGCAACGGGCATCTGGGCATCCGCGGCGCGCACTGGGCGGCCGCAGACGCAGACCTGCCGGGCAGCTTCATCAACGGCCTGCACGAAATCTGGGACATCAAGCACGCAGAGAACGCGTTCGGCTTCGCCCGAACCGGCCAGCGGATCATCTATGTCCCGGATGCGAACAACTTCACGGTAGTCATCGACGGAGAGACGCTCAGCCTGGCGGAATCCGCCGTGCTCGATTACCGTCGCTCCGTTGACTTCTCGACGGGAATCTACGAAAGCCGGATCACATGGCTATGCCGCTCCGGGGCCACGGTGACCACCACCGAGCGCCGCGCCGTCGGCTTCGTTTCACGCGGAAGCCTGGGTATTTCCCTGGAACTGTCGGCGGACCGGGAAGTCTCCGCCGACGTCACGTCCTCCATCATCAACCGCCAGGACCAGCCAGTCGAGGACCACTCGGCGCACGATCCCCGCCGGGCCGGCCGGCACGCCGGCCGCGTCCTCCTCCCGCTTCGGCTGGACGGCGGCGACGGCTCGCTCCGCCTCTCCTGGGAAGCAGCGGAATCCAGGCAGCGGGTGGGACTTGCCGTGGACCATTGGACGTCGGCGGCGGTCCAGCCGTTCGACACCCTGGTGGACCAGGATGACAGCAGCGTCCGGTTCGTCCTGGCCGTCGGGGCAGACGAGCCCTTCCGGCTGGAAAAGAGCGTCAGCTACGCCGCCGGCCGCGGCGTCCAGGACTCAGGCCAGGACGCGGCGGAAGCCGCCGAAGCCGGACTCCGTCCCGTCCAGGACGTCTTCGCCGAAAGTGAAGCGCACTTCCGCGACTACTGGGCCACATCGGACATAGTGGTGGGCGGCCAGCCCGGACTGCAGCAGGCCATCAGATGGAACCTGTTCCAACTGGCCCAGGCAACAGCCCGGGCGGATGTTGCCGGCATCCCTGCCAAGGGGGTTACAGGCTCGGGCTATGAAGGCCACTATTTCTGGGATCAGGAGGTCTACCTTCTGCCCTACCTGACCTACACGAACCCCGACGCCGCCCGCCAGGTGCTGGAGTTCCGCCACGATATGCTTCCCTCGGCCAAGATCCGGGCCAAGGACCTCAGCGTGGACGGCGCGCTGTTCCCGTGGCGCACCATCAACGGGCTGGAAGCGAGTGCCTACTACGCTGCCGGCACCGCCCAGTTCCACATCGCCGCCGCCATCGCATTCGCCACCAACAGGTACTTATGGGCCTCGGGTGATACGGCCTTCCGCGAGGGTATGGGGGCCGATCTGCTCATCGAAACCGCCCGGATGTGGATCTCGCTCGGCTTCTTCGGCAAGGACGGGCTCTTCCACATCCATGGCGTCACGGGACCGGACGAATACACGGCCGTAGTCAACGACAACCTGTACACGAACGTGATGGCCCGCTTCAATCTTCGCGCCGCCGCCGCCCTGGACCACGCCGAAATAAGCGACACCGAACGGCAGTCCTGGGAAGCCGCAGCCTCCCGGATGCAGCTGCCCTTCGATGAGCGCATGCAGGTGCATTCACAGGACAACGACTTCATGACGCTGGAGGCCTGGGACTGGACCACTCCCCGGTCCAAATATCCGCTGCTGCTGCACTTCCACCCGCTGGTGATCTACCGCCACCAGGTGCTGAAGCAGGCCGACACCGTGCTGGCCATGTTCCTGCAATGGCAGGACTTCACGGCCGACGAGAAGCACCGGGCCTTTGATTTCTACGACCCCATCACCACGGGCGACTCCACCCTGTCCGCCTGCGTGCAGGGGATCATGGCGGCCGAGGTGGGCTATCCGAAGGCGGCGCTGGAGCACTTCACCAACGCAGTGTTCATCGACCTGGATGACACCCACGGGAATACCATCGATGGCGTCCACATCGCCTCCACCGGCGGGGTGTGGAGCTCACTGGTCTGCGGTTTCGCGGGCCTCCGCGACCAGGGCGCGGTGCCCTTCTTCGACCCGCGGCTGCCGTCCGAATGGGACGGGCTGTCCTTCCACCTCAAGATCCAGGGCCGGCTTCTGCTGGTGGAACTCGACGCGGGATCCATCTCCCTCAGCGTCCGAAACGGCGAACCATTGGATGTGGACGTCCGCGGGCAGCTCTTCAGTGTGGGCGCCGCCCCGGTACGGGTGGACCTGGAACCGGTGCATGTTCCGGAAACCACTGTCTTCCCGAACGGACCCCCGACGGCGAGCCTGCCCGTAGTACGCGCCCGCGGCTAAGGGCTGACAGTCCGTCGTGCGTCCGTTGCGGATGTTCAGCCCTGAACCCTCTGGCGGTAGTGGCGCGGGGTTTCGCCGGCGTCGTTGCGGAAGTGCCGGTTGAAGTTGGACAGGTTCGAGAAGCCCACCTCGTAGCAGATGTCGGAGATGGCCTTGTCGGTGCGCTCCAGCAGCCGGCGCGCGTGGGCCAATCGAAGTTTCCGCACCAGATCACTGAAGTTCTGGCCTGTGGCGCGTTTGAAATATTTCGAGAAGGTTGGCTCCGGCATACCCACCAGGGCAGCTGCCTCGGACATCTTGACGCTGCCGGCATGGTTGCTGAAGACATACTCCAGGACGATGTCCACCACAGCTGCAGCCTGGCCGTCCAATTGGGGCCTGAACCATTCGTCCGCGAGGTAGCGCCGCTCTTCCTGCGGCGCCCGGGTCAGAATGGCAAACAGTTCCACGAGGTGGTGCAGGCGCTCCAAACCTGAGCAGGCGCCCATCGCCTCAATGGACGCTGCGGCAATACGGGCTGACTGTCCGAGGAACTCGATCCCGCGTGCGGACTGCTCCAACAGGGGCTCGACCTCTGCCATTTCAGGGACAACGGAAGCCGTTTGCTGGACCCATTTTCCGTCGAACTGGATCACGGCATCGCGGCGCTCCAGCACCTCTCCGGGTTCAAGGTCGCTGACCCAGTCGTGCGGCAGCCCCGACCCGACCAGCGACACGTGCCCGGCCTCGAACGTCCCGATATGGTCTCCGACGATAAACTTCCCGGTGCCCTTCCTGATGAGATGGATCTCGTATTCAGGGTGGTAATTCCAGCGGGCAAGTGGGCTCGGATAGTCGTGCTCGTGCCACCGGACGGATTGATTTGGATCTTCCGGGATGACCTCGCGGTTCGCGCGCATACCCAGCAGCCGTTCGGCCAGCCGGGCAGCTGCGCCGCCGCCCGTTTCCGCAGCTCTCATGGCTGTTCTCCATGCGTTGGGGTCTATGAAATATGGACAGCACACTGTGTTCCTTTTCCCAGACTAGCGCTATTGTCCGGCATGGCACAGGAAAATTAGTATCAGAAATTGGCAACCAGGGCGCTAGTTGTGCCCTGGCCCACACGCCTAATGTTGAGGAACAACAACGCGTCGCGTCCCCCAACCCGGTCGGTGCCACGCAGTTCAGTTCAGCGCTTCGACGCAGCAGTCGGCGGCAGCTGTACATCCCCCTGAAGAACAAAGGAGTCCTTAATGCGCCCGAAAATTCGCGCGGCCACTCTCGCCGCAGGTGCCCTGACCTTGGCCCTGGCGGCCTCGGCCTGTTCGGGTGCCGGCGGAGGCACCTCTGCCGGTGACCAGAACAGCATCAATGTCCTGATGGTGAACAACCCCCAGATGGAGGACCTGCAGAAGCTGACTGCAGATAACTTCACGAAGGACACCGGGATCAAGGTCAATTACACGGTTCTGCCGGAGAACGATGTCCGGGCCAAGATCAGCCAGGAGTTCTCCAGCCAGGCCGGCCAGTACGATGTGGCGTCGCTGTCCAACTACGAGATCCCGTTCTACTCTGCGAACGGGTGGCTGGCGCCGCTGGATGGTGTGGCGAAGGATGCCGCCTTCAACCAGAATGACATCCTGCCCGCCTACACGGCTTCCCTGACCGGCAAGGACGGCAAGCTCTATGGTGAACCCTTCTATGGTGAGTCTTCGTTCCTGATGTACCGCAAGGACATTTTCGAGGCCAAGGGCATCAAGCTTTCCGACAAGCCCACGTGGGACGAGGTGGCTGCGGCTGCTGCGGCGGTGGACGGGGCCGCTCCCGGGATGAAGGGCATCTGCCTTCGCGGCCAGCCGGGCTGGGGCCAGGTCTTCGCCCCGTTGACCACTGTGGTGAACACCTTCGGCGGTACCTGGTTCGACAAGGACTGGAACGCGAAGGTCAACGCCCCGGAGTTCACTGCGGCGACCCAGTTCTACGTTGATCTGGTCCGCGCACACGGTGAGGCCGGTGCTGCCCAGGCCGGCTTCACTGAGTGCCTGAACAACATGAGTCAGAGCAAGGTTGCGATGTGGTACGACGCAACCTCGGCCGCCGGTTCGCTGGAAGCCGATTCCTCTCCCGTCAAGGGCAAGATCGGCTATGTCCAGGCCCCGGTGAAGGAGACCAAGTCATCGGGCTGGCTGTGGACCTGGTCATGGGGTGTGCAGGCTGCGTCCAAGAAGCAGGATGCCGCGGGCAAGTTCATCGCCTGGGCCAGTTCCAAGAAGTATGAGGAACTGGTGGCCTCAAAGCTTGGCTGGGCCAAGGTCCCGTCCGGCAAGCGCATTTCCACCTACGAGAACGCTGACTTCCAGAAGGCGGCACCGTTCTTCCAGGCCGAGCGTTCCGCCATCGAGAACGCCGACCCGAAGAGCCCCGGCGTTCAGGAACGGCCCGTGGTGGGCATCCAGTTCGTCGGCATCCCTGAATTCGCTGACCTCGGCACCACCGTCTCGCAGGGCGTGAGCGCCGCCATCGCCGGGCAGGGCTCAGTCGCCGACGCACTGGCCAAGGGCCAGGAAGCCGCACAAAAAGTCGGCGACAAGTACAAGAAGTAACAACCCACCAACCGGATCTGTGGCCCATCGCCAGATGGGCCACAGAAACCGCAGGAGAACATGATGACAACCGCAACAGCGCGCGTTTCCCGTACGGGGCACAGCGCACCCAAACTTTCCAAGAATGCCAGGTCACGCGAACGTGCCTTGGCGTGGGCACGGCGTGCGCCGCTGCTGCCGGCCCTGATCTTCCTCGTCATCGTCACCCAGGTTCCGTTCGTGGTGACCCTGATCATCTCGTTCCTGAACTGGAACAGCCTCCGTCCGGACCAGACCGGGTTTGCAGGATTCAGCAACTACATCGAAGTCCTCACCGACGCCGATCTGCGCCAGGCCATCTTCACCACCATCATCCTCACCGTCTCGGTGGTCCTGGCCAGCCTGGCCATCGGCCTGGGCCTTGCTCTGCTGCTGGACAAGAAGTTCATCGGCCGCGGCCTGGCCCGGACCCTGCTGATCGCACCGTTCCTGGTGGTGCCGGTGGCCGCGGCACTCATCTGGAAGCATGCCCTCCTCAACCCCACCTACGGATTGATCAACGGTATCCTGACGTGGATCTGGTCACTCTTCGGCAGTGACACCCCGCCCCAGCCGGACCTGCTGTCCCAGGCGCCGCTGATGGCCGTCATCCTTTCGCTGGTCTGGCAGTGGACGCCGTTCATGATGCTCATCCTGCTGGCGGGACTGCAGTCCCGGCCCATGGACACCGTGGAAGCCGCGCAGATGGACGGCGCCACCCCGTGGGACATCTTCCGTCACCTCACGCTTCCGCACCTGCGCCAGTACCTCGAACTCGGGGGGCTGCTCGGCGCGATCTACATCGTGCAGAACTTCGACGCCGTCTTCACCCTCACCTCCGGGGGCCTGGGCACCGCCAACCTGCCCTACGCCGTCTACCAGACGTTCTACTTCGCCAACGAATACGGCCTGGCATCCGCTGCCGGCGTCGTCGTGGTCATCGGCACCATCATCGTGGCCACCTTCGCACTCCGCACCGTTTTCTCGCTCTTCAAGAAGGAGGCAGCACGATGAGCACCGTCACTCCCGCCGCACCCCGCAAGTCGGGCCAGGCCCGTTCCACATCGACGACAGCCCTGAACACCGGATCCCGCCGACGCGGCAAATCCCGGATGGACCCCACGCGCAACAACACGGCCGCCGGCACCGCGGCCTGGATCCTGGCCCTGCTCTTCGCCGCCCCCGTGCTGTGGATGATCCTCACTTCCTTCCACTCCGAAACCGACGCAGCCACCAACCCGCCCTCCATCGCAGCGAACCTGAACCTTGACGCCTACAAGGAGTTCTTCGGCGCCAGTTCAGGCGTCAGTCCCTGGCCGCCCCTGATCAACTCGGCGACGTCGTCCATCTGCTCCACCGTCCTGGTCCTGGCCATCCCGGCGGCCTACGCCCTGTCGATCAGGCCGATCAGGAAATGGACAGATGTGATGTTCTTCTTCCTCTCCACCAAAATGATGCCCGTCGTCGCCGCGATCCTGCCCCTGTTCCTGTTCGCCAAAACCGCAGGCGCGCTGGACAACATCTGGTTCCTCGTCCTGATGTACACATCCATGAACCTGCCCATCGCGGTGTGGATGATGCGCTCCTTCCTCGCGGAAGTCCCGGTCGAGATGCTCGAAGCCTCCCAAATCGACGGCGCCGGGCTGCTGCTCACCCTCCGGAAAATCGTCGCCCCGGTCGCCATGCCCGGAATTGCCGCCACCGCGCTGATCTGCTTCATCTTCAGCTGGAACGAACTCCTCCTCGCCCGCGTCCTCACCGGCGTCATGGCAGGAACGGCACCGGTGTTCCTGACCGGCTTCGTCTCCAGCCAGGGACTCTTCCTGGCCAAGGTCTGCGCCGCCGCCGTCGTGATCTCCCTGCCGGTCCTCTTCGCCGGGTTCGCCGCGCAGGACAAACTCGTCCAGGGCCTGTCCCTGGGCGCCGTGAAATAGCGCCGTCAGGTAACCGCATTCCACCGAATATTCACAAGGACGAGGATCTTACGATGACAACACCTACCGCCCAGACCTCCGCGACCGAACAAACGGAACTGCCGGCAACCATGCGCGCCGCAGTCCTCCGCCGCCAGGGCGATATGGTCATGGAAACGCTGGCCGTCCCGCAGCTGGAAGCAGACCAGGTCCTGGTGCAGGTCGCCGCCGTCGGCGTCTGCGGCAGCGACGTCCACTACTACGAACACGGGCGGATCGGCGACTACGTGGTGGACCACCCGCTGATTCTTGGCCACGAACTCTCCGGCCGGATCGCAGCAGCCGGAAGCGCCGTTGACGCCGGCCGCATCGGCAAGCGGGTCGCCGTCGAGCCCCAGCGGCCCTGCCGCAAATGCAAGCAATGCAAAGCCGGACGGTACAACCTCTGCCCCGATATCGAG
>DATCNU010000026.1:0-3047 GCA_036565085.1 Arthrobacter sp. | reverse complement strand
AGGAGAATTCCGCTTCGCGGGCGGGATCGCCTTCGGCTCCCCATGCGGTGGTAGAACCGGCAGTTGTTTGCAGAGTTGACGGTTCCTGGACGACCTCCGTCTTACTGGACCGTCGACGCAGACTGTCCAGGCAGCGGTTGGTGGCCATCTGGTAGAGCCACCCGCTGAAAGCCTGCACGTTTTTCAGCAGCGGCAGCTTTCTCCAGCAGGCCACCAGGGTGTCCTGCACGACGTCTTCGGCCTCGCCCCGGTCATGCAGCATCCGGAACGCGAGACGGAAAAGTCTGCCCTGATACGCCTCAACGAGGTATTCGAAGGCGTCCAGGTTGCCGTCCTGGGCCCGGGCGACGACGGTCGCCTCGTCCAGATCATCGGGCCGTGTCAGGGCAACGGGTTCACGCTCATCCATCGCCACGGCCGTCCCCCCTCTGCCCCCGAACCGCGCCACCCGGGTTCCGGGGCTTATGACCAATTTTTTCAGACGACGCCGGTAATGGGAATGCCCCGGCGCGGGGAAGCAGGGACAAAACAGTTGGCCTATCCGCGTGACGTTTGGCGGTGACGTGCGTCTTTAACCATGTAGGCAACATCGCACGGTTGATTGAGGAGATGGTTCCCGTGACAGAAGCCCCGCAGATCCCAGGACAGTCCGGTGGCACGGTGGCAACCGAGGAGGGGCAGAAACGGAACGCCCCCGTTGAAACGCGCCGCACGACCGACCTGCTGCACACGGACCGGGGGGATACCACCATTGAAGAAACCGTGGTCCAGAAGCTGGCCGGCATGGCCACGCGCGAGGTTCCCGGTGTGTACGCGATGGGCAGCGCTGCCCGGCGCGCGTTCGGCGCCATGACCGAGCGCATTCCCGGTTCCCAGACGAATGTCAGCGGCGGGGTGAGCGTGGAGAAGGGCGAACGCCAGACCGCCATCGACTTAAGCATCGTGGTCGAGTACGGCACGTCCATTGTCGAGGTGAGCCAGGATATCCGGCGCAATGTCATCCAGTCGGTGGAGCGCGCGACCGGTCTGGAGGTGCTGGAAGTGAACGTCCACGTCACCGATGTTCATCTGCCCGATGAGGAGCGGCCCGAAGAGGACACCAGGAAGCCTCTGGAGTAACCAGCTCACCCCGCTCCGCCCCGTTTTCGGGCGGCAGCCGATTTTGGAAGGAGTGCCCGCATGTCCACTACACGATGGTGTCTGACAGTGGGTCTGGTACTAGGAATCGTTTTGGCCTTCGGAGGTTTTACAGCCCTGGTGACAGTGCTCCTCTTTGGCCTGATCGGGCTGGTAGTGGGCCGTATTGCGGAAGGGAAACTTGATCTGCAGGCATTGTTCGGCAAAGCATCCAGCCGATGAATACCACGGCAGCACATACCGGCTCCCGGGACCTGGATTCTCGGGGGCGCACCGTCCTTGACCGGAAAGTACTGGAGAAGATCGCCAGCCAGGTCGCCAGCGAAGAGTCCCTTACCGGCGGGTCCTCAGGAGGGTTTCTGGGCATCGGAGCACATTCGGACTTTTCCGCCCGGCCCAAAGCCACCGTCGAGCTGGCAGGCAATATCGCCGTGCTCAGCGTGGAAATAGGGTTGCTCTACCCGGTACCGCTACGCCAGGTAACCGAACAGCTGCGCCGCCGGATCAGCGAACGCGTCACCGCCCTGACCGGAGTGGAGGTGGGCCAGATCGACATCACCGTGGCCTGGCTGAAACCTGCCGATGAATCCACCGGCCGCCGGAGGCTGTTATGAGCCGTCACAATGGCAAAGCCACACCCCTGCGGCACCGTCCCAGCCGGGCTGTTCCCGCTCTGATCCTGGGAACGCTGCTTCTGGCCGCCGGCGTGGCACTGGTATGGGCGGCAGTGGCCCGGCTGGCCACGGGTTCGTGGCCGGTGTTTCTGACCGGACCCCGGGACTGGCTGACCGGTGTGACCTGGAACGATCCGGGAGTCTGGGCCGTCGGGGCAGCGGCGGCGATCGTAGGAGTTGTCCTGCTCGCGGCAGCACTGGTTCCTGGCCGCTTTAATGCCTTGCGGCTGCGGGCACCCGCTGACGGGGGGCAAGCCCCGGTGGCAGGCACGCAGGAAATTGTCATGACACGGCGGGCCGTTGCGCGGTACGCGGCGGCGCACTGTGAACACGTCGACGGCGTCGGTTCAGCATCGGCCACGGCCACGGCACGCGCGGTCCATCTGAACGTGACCACGGCCCTGCACGAAACAGGGGAACTGCGCGGCCGTGTCATTGCCGTTGTCGGGGAACGCCTGGCCGCTACCGGACTCAACCCGGCCCCAAAGGTCACAGCGACCGTCCGGTCCAAGGAATGACCGCGGCCACCATCCTGTCGTATTCCGGAAAGAAGGCACCCCATGCGACAACACGCCGGAGCGCTGAACCGCACCTGGCTGGTCATCCTTGGCTTTCTCGCCCTGGCTGGCGGCGTCCTGATACTGCTGGCGGCCAGGGGAACACTGCACGCCATGAGCCCCGCAATGGTCGCTGCAGAGAGTCCCGTGGTGACAGGGGACCTGCACACGGTCTTCGAGCCTACCTATGTTACGGCCATTGTCCTGGTGGCAGGGGTTGTCCTGGGCACTCTGGGACTGTTGTGGATCCTGGCACAGATTCCACGAAGGAATCCCGCCGGCAGGTACCGGCTGCATCAGGACCCGGCCTTCGGAACCACGGTGTGTGAAGCCTCGGTGCTGGCCTCTGCCGTGGAAAACCAGATCAATACCCTGCCCGGGGTTGTGGGTTCCTCGGCACTGCTGCGCGGCACAGCCGTGGACCCGGATCTGACGATGAAAGTCACGGTTAGCAACCGCGCCGACGTCCAGGACGTCCTCCACAGGATCAACGCCCGGGTCATTCCGGACCTCTCCACGGCACTGGAGACACCACTGCGGCGGACAGGAATCCAGCTCGAGGTCAGCGGCCGCAACGCCATTTCCGGCACCACCGTGGAGACCACCGGCACCGTCATCTACTAAGAACAAGTCACGCCGAAGAACACGACCTTAGCGTCGGATACTTCACTTTTCCACA
>DATCNU010000025.1:0-50931 GCA_036565085.1 Arthrobacter sp. | reverse complement strand
GAGGATGAAGGTGTTGCCGGCCAGCAGGGCCGGGGCCACCTTCCACGATGCCTGCAGCAGCGGGTAGTTCCACGGCGTGATGAGCCCGCACACGCCAACCGGGGCGTGAACCACCCGGCTGATGGTTCCGGGGACCCCGGTATCGATCACCCGGCCGGCGTCCGTTCCCGCGATGCCGCCGTAGTACCTGAAGCAGGCGGCGATGTCGTCGATGTCGTATTCCGCCTCGACGTAGCGCTTGCCGGTGTCGAGGGCTTCGGCGCGGGCATAGGCCGCCTTGTCGCGCTCCAGCAGTTCGGCGGTGCGGAGCAGGACCTGTCCGCGTTCCTTTTCGCTGGTGCCGGGCCACACACCGCCGTCGAACGCCCGGCGGGCGCTGCCGACCGCTTCCCTGGCGTCGGTGGCCGTGCATTCGGCAACCTCGGCGACGTGTTCGCCGTCGGCCGGACACGTGATGGCCCGGGACTTCCCGGCGGCAGGTTCACTCCACCGGCCGTCCACGAACAGGCCCCGCAGGGCTGCCGCATCCCGATCCGGCGGCAGGACGGCCCCGGCAAGCTGAACGCCGTTCATGCGCGGCCCAGGCTGGATGCCGGCAGCCCGGCGTCCGCAGGCAGCCCGACGTCGGACGGCGGCTCGACGCCGACCGGAAGTCCGGCGTCCGCCGGCAGCCCGGCCCGCTGGTGCCGGTAGAAGTCGGCGTGCTGGGGTGCCAGGGGCTCGCGGCCGAGGATCAGGTCCGCGGCCTTCTCCGCCAGCATCATCACGGGGGCGTAGATGTTGCCGTTGGTCACGTACGGCATCGCGGAGGCGTCCGCCACCCGGAGCCCAGTGGTGCCGTGGACTTTCATGGTGAGCGGATCCACCACAGCCTGGGGGTCCATGGCCGGGCCCATCTTCGCGGTGCAGGAGGGGTGCAGAGCGGTCTCGGCATCGCGCGCCACCCAGTCCAGGATCTCCTCGTCCGTCTGGACGGAGGGGCCGGGTGAGAGCTCCCCGCCGCTGTAGGGTGCGAGGGCCGGCTGGGCGAGGATGTCCCGGGTGACCCGGATCGCCTCGACCCATTCCCGCCGGTCCTGGTCCGTGGACAGGTAGTTGAACCGCATGGAGGGGTGGGCGGCCGGATCCGTGGAGGTGATCTTCAGGCTTCCCCGGGCGTCGGAGTACATCGGGCCGACGTGGACCTGGTAGCCGTGCTTGGCGTCGGCTTTCTGTCCGTCGTACCGGACGGCCACAGGCAGGAAATGGAACATCAGGTTGGGGTAGGAGACGTCCTCGTTGGAACGGACGAAGCCGCCGCCTTCGAAGTGGTTGGTGGCTGCCGGTCCCTTGCGTCCGAACAGCCACTGGAGCCCGATCAGCGGGTAGCGCCACAGGCTGAGGTTCGGCTGCATGGAGACGGGCTGGGTGCAGGAATGCTGGACGTACACTTCCAGGTGGTCCTGCAGGTTTTCACCGACGCCGGGCAGGTCAACCACGGGCCTGATGCCCAGCGACTTCAAATGGGCGGAGTCCCCAACGCCGGAGAGCTGCAGCAGCTGGGGCGTGGCGATCGCTCCGCCGCACAGCACCACTTCCCTGGCGTTGACGGTGTGCAGCCGGCCGTTGCGGCGGTACGTGACCCCGGTGGCCGTGGTGCCGTCGAAGTTGACCCTGGCCGCGAGCGCCCGGGTGCGGACCGTCAGGTTCTTCCGGCCCTTGTTGGGGCGCAGGTAGGCCCGCGACGCCGAGAGCCGCTGGCCCTTGTGCACGTTGCGGTCGAAGGGGCCGAAGCCCTCCTGCCGGAAGCCGTTGACGTCGTCCGTTCGTTCGTGGCCGGCCTCCTCCGAAGCCCGGAAGAAGGCCTGGAACAAGGGGTTCCGGGCGGGTCCGCGCTCCAGGACCAGCGGCCCGTCGTGGCCGCGCAGCCCGTCGTCCGGGTCTGCGGCCAGAGCGGTTTCCATCCGCTTGAAGTAGGGCAGGCAATGGGCGAAGTCCCAGGTTTCCATGCCGGCGTCGGCGCCCCAGCGTTCGTAGTCCAGGGGGTTGCCGCGCTGGAAGATCATCCCGTTGATGGAGCTGGAGCCGCCCAGCACCTTGCCCCTGGCATGGGCGATCCGCCGGCCGCGCATGTGGGGTTCGGGATCGGACTGGTACTGCCAGTCGTAGAACCTGTTGCCGCTGGGAAAGGTCAAGGCCGCCGGCATCTGGATGAAGAGGTCCCAGGGGTAATCGCTGCGCCCCGCCTCCAGGACCAGCACCGTGCTTGTTCCGTCCGCGCTCAGCCTGTCTGCCAGGACTGACCCGGCGCTGCCGCCGCCTACAATCACGTAGTCGTAGCTCTCGTTCGTCATGCGGTAGATCTCCTTGGGCGTGGGTGGGGCGTCGTGTTGAAGTGCCGGGCCCGTTGAAGGTCCGGCCGGGTCCGGTTCAGCCGCGAAGGCGTTCCATGCCGGGGTCCACCAGCGGCTCCGCTGACACGGTGGCGGCGATCCGGCTGCCGAAGTATTCGATTTCCACGGCGTCCCCTTCGGCGGCGGTGGCGGGAAGCCAGGCGTAGGCGATCGGCCGCTTCACCGTGTAGCCGTAGGCCGCACTGGTCACGTAGCCGGCCGGTTCGCCATTGAAAAACACGGGTTCCTTGCCCAGCACCACCGAGGTGCCGTCGTCGACCGTCAGGCAGCGCAGCTGCGTGGCAGCCGGCTGCGCGCGGCGTTCGGCGAGCGCACCGGCGCCCACGAACGAGTCCTTGTTCTTGGCGATGGAGAAGCCCAGGCCCGCCTGGTACGGCTCGTGTTCGGGCGTCATGTCCGTCCCCCACAGCCGGTATCCCTTTTCCAGGCGGAGGCTGTTGAAGGCACCGCGGCCGGCGGCGATGATGCCCTGTTCCCGGCCGGCCTCGAAGAGGAGATCCCACAGCTTCAGCCCGTGCTCGGCGGTGGTGTACAGCTCCCAGCCCAGCTCGCCCACGTACGACAGTCGCATGGCGGTCACGGGGATGCCGCCGATCCGGACCTGTTTGGTGCGGAAGTAACGAAGACCGTCATTGGTGAAATCATCGGAGCTGACCTTAGCAATAACTTCGCGGGCCAGCGGACCCCAGAGCCCGATGCAGCAGGTGGAGCCCGTAATATCGCGGACCTGCACCCACTGGCTGGCGTCGGCGGCTGTCTGGTGGCGGGCTTCGCGGGTGAAGTAGTCAAAGTCGATGTTGCCGTTGGCGCCCACCTGGAAGGAGGTCTCACCCAGCCGCGCGATGGTGATGTCGCTGCGCACCCCGCCGTCGTCGTTCAGCAGCAGGCAATAGGTGACGGCGCCGGGCTTCTTGTCGATCTGCCCGGCGCTGAGGCGCTGCAGGAGCGCGAGGGCGCCGGGGCCCGAAACTTCCAGCCGCTTCAGCGCAGTCATGTCATAAAGCGCGACGGCGGTGCGTGTCTTCCACGCTTCGGCGGCGGATATGGGCGAGTTGAACATGGCGGCCCACGGGTCACGTTCCGGCGCCCGCCATTCGGCCGGCAGTTCGTCCAGCAGGGGCCGGTTGGCCTCGAACCAGTGCGGGCGCTCCCAGCCGCCGGCCTCGAGGAAGAAGGCTCCCAGTTCCTTCTGCCGGCTGTTGAACGGGCTGACGCGCAGGTCCCGTGGTGATTCGCGCGGCTGCAGGGGGTGCAGGACGTCGTAGATTTCCACGAAGTTCTGCTGGGAGGTCTCGCTGACGTAGCTGTCGGCGGTCTGCACGGCCTCGAAGCGGGACACTTCGCATTCGTGCAGCGGGATCCGGGACTGGCCCTCGATGAGCAGCTCGGCGACGGCGCGGGCCACGCCGGCGGAGTGCGTCACCCAGACGGCTTCGGCCACATAGAAGCCGTCAAGCTCCGGAGCCTGCCCGACCAGGGGGCCGCCGTCGGGTGTGAAGGAGAAAATGCCGTTGAAGCCGTCGGCGATCTCCGCGCCGCGCAGGGCGGGCAGCAGCAGCCGGCTGTCCTCCCAGCAGGGCAGGAAGTCCTCCTCGGTGAATTCGAGCCGGGAAGGCATCCGGTGCTCGGACATCTGGCCGGGGGCAACGGCCGGCAACCGGTCCAGGTCCACGGGCATGGGGCGGTGTGCGTAGGAGCCGATGCCGATCCTGTCACCGTGCTCACGGAAATAGAGGTCCCTGTCCTGGTGGCGGAGGATGGGCAGGCGCGCGCCGTGGGGTTCCAGCGGATTGGCGCCGAGGTTGGTGGCCGCCAGGTCCGGCACGGCGGTGGTTGTGACGTATTGGTGGGCCAGCGGCAACAGCGGCACGGCCATGCCGGCCATCGCGCCGATCCTGGGCCCCCAGAAGCCTGCGCAGGAGACCACGATGTCCGCCGGGATCACGCCGTCGGGCGTCTGGACCCCGGTGACTTTGCCGCCGGACTGCTCGATCCCGGTCACGGGGGTTGACCCGATGAAGGTAACGCCGGCCGCGCCCGACCTGCGGATCAGCAGCTGGACCGCGCGGGCTGCGGAGGCGAGTCCGTCGGACGGCACGTGGAGGCCGCCGAGCACCAGGTCCTGGTTCAGCAGGGGGTAGTGCTTGGTGCACTCGTCGGGGTCGATGATCCGGCCTTCGACCCCCCAGGACGTGGCGTAGCCGAGCTTGCGCTTGAGGTCCTCAAGCCGTTCGGGGGTGGTGGCGATCTCCAGGCCGCCCACCTGGTTGAAGCAGGCGACGCCTTCGTCGCTCAGCGAAAGGAGCTTGTCCACGGTGTAGGCGGCGAACTGCGTCATGGTCTTTGACGGGTTGGTCTGGAACACCAGGCCGGGCGCATGCGATGTGGAGCCGCCGGCGAGGTTGAGCGGTCCCTGGTCCAGGACGGTGACGCTGGTCCAGCCTCGGGTGGCGAGTTCGTCCGCCAGGTTCGCACCGACGATGCCGGCGCCGATGATAACGACGCGGGGTGTAGCCCTCATACGGAAAGCTCCTGTTCTTGATTTGCTGCATGAATGGAGGCGGGCCGTGGGGGCCCGCGGTGTGGTTCTAGCGGAAGACGACGGTCCGGGTGCCGTTGAGGAGGACGCGGTGCTGGCAATGCCACTTGACCGCGCGGGACAGGGCGATTGCTTCGGCATCGCGGCCCGCCGTGACCAGCGAGTCAGGGTCCACGCTGTGGTCCACCCGGAAGACCTCCTGCTCGATGATGGGGCCTTCGTCGAGGTCGCCGGTGACGTAGTGGGCGGTGGCGCCCACCAGCTTCACGCCGCGTTCGTAGGCCTGGTGGTAGGGCTTCGCACCCTTGAACCCGGGCAGGAAGGAATGGTGGATGTTGATGGCACGGCCGTGGAGCTGCTCGCAGAGGCCGTCGGACAGTACCTGCATGTACCGGGCCAGGACCACCAGGTCTGCGTCGTATTCGTCCACGAGTTCCAGGAGCCTGGACTCCGCCTGCCCTTTGGTGGAAGCGGTGACGGGCACGTGGATGAAGGGAAGTCCTGCCGCTTCGGCCATGGGGCGCAGGGTTTCGTGATTGGAGACGACGGCGGCGATGTCCGCCCCGAGGCTGCCGGCCCGCCAGCGGAAGATCAGGTCGTTGAGGCAATGGCCGAACTTGGAGACCATCACCAGGATGCGCTGGGGCTTGTCGTCGTGGAAGCTGTAGGACATGCCGAACTCGCCGGCGATCTCGGCGAAATCGGCGGACAGGGAATCGGCGGTACTGGCGGCACCATTGCCGCCGGCACTTGCGGTTCCGGAAGGGTTGGAAGATCCGGCAGCTCCGGTTGAACCGGTTGAACCGGCCAGGGTGCCGGTAAAGGCGGTGCGCAGGAAAAGGGTGTTGCTGACGTGGTCGTCGAACTGCTGGTGCTCGGCGATGTCGAAGCCGCGCATCGCCAGGAAGCTCGATACTGCGTGGACGATCCCGCGGCGCTCGGCGCAGGCGACGGTGAGGACGAACGGCGTCGCCTGCTGCCCGGCTGCTGCCGGCTGTGCCGCCTCGGAACGGGCCCGTTCCTGCAGTTCATGGCCCAGTTGGGGTTCATCGGTCAGTTGTGGTTTATGGCTCAGTTGTATGGTCAAGGACTTCACCTCTTAGCTTTGACATGGGGTACCGCCGGTGGTGCCTAGACGTGGCCGTTGATGGTCAGGCCTGGTGGAAGGTTGGGGGCTTCGCTGGATTCCTCGACCACGATTTGGCCATCCACGACCGTTACCCTGTGGACCCGCACCGGCAGCTTGGCCGGGGGCGCGTCCACTTCACCGGTGCGGAGATTGAACTTGGAAGCGTGCAGCGGGCACTCCACCTCACAGCCTTCCACCCAGCCGTCCGCGAGCGACGCGTCCTGGTGGGTGCAGGTGTCGTCCAGGGCGAAGAGCTCGCCGTCCTCCGTGTGGAAGACGGCGATGGGTGGGGATGTATCGAGACGGAGTGCGTCTCCGGGAGCCAGTGCGGTGAGTGGGCAGGCAATGTGCATCTGTTGAACCTCTTTCCCAGTTGATGGACCCAGCCCGGTCGGGTTGTGCCATCATCAACGCCAATCACAATACGCAACAGAGTGATCCATGCCACTCGGCCTTGTCAAGGGTTCCCCGTTAATACAATCGACCCTTGACACCCTCCCGTGGTCTGCGTCACGCTGTCTCGCATAGAGAAAGTTGTTGCGCGATACGCAATTCGGCGGCAGTGCAGTAAGGGGAAGGCGGCCATGCAGACATTGGTAATAGTAGGAGCGTCGCTGGCGGGAATTTCGGCTGCCCGGGCTGCCCGGGCGCAGGGCTTCACCGGACGCCTCGTCATGATCGGCGACGAGCCGCACCGGCCATATGACAGGCCGCCCCTGTCCAAGGACTTCCTGGCAGGAAAGATCGGGGTGGAACACCTCCGCCTGGAGAGCACTGACGAGGCTGAGGGGGCAGATCCGCTCGGCGCGGAGTGGCTGCTGGGAGCGGCGGCGCGCCGCCTGGACGCGGCAACCAGGACGATCACGCTCACTGACGGCACGGAAATAAAGGCCGACGGCGTGGTCATCGCCACCGGGGCATCCGCCCGGACGCTGCCGGAACTCGCCGGGCTGGCCAACGTCTTCACCCTGCGGACCCTGGACGATGCGCAGGACCTGGCCCACCACCTGGTACCGGGCGCCAGGCTCGTCATCGTCGGAGCCGGGTTCATCGGAGCGGAGGTTGCGGCCACCGCCCGCGCCCTGGGAGCCGACGTGACCATCATCTGCTCGGGCACGGTTCCGCTCAGCCGCCCCCTCGGCACGGAGATGGCAACCGAAATCGCCGCGTTACATGGAATTAACGGGGTGGAGCTGATTTGTGACGCCGCCATCGAGTCGTATTACAGCGGCGAGGGGGTCGTCACCGGGCTGCGCCTCGCGGACGGCCGGTACCTGCCTGCCGACGTCGTCCTGGTCGCCGTCGGTGCAGTGCCCAACACAGAATGGCTTGCCGGCTCCGGCATCGAACTCGGCAACGGCGTCCTCTGTGACCCGATGGGCCGGACCAGCGTGCCGGGTGTGGTTGCCGTCGGGGACTGCGCTGCCTGGCTGGATGGGAACTCCGGAAAGCACAGCCGCCTGGAGCACTGGGCCGGGGCTGTGGAGCGGCCGGCGGCCGCCGTCGCAGCGCTCCTGGAGCCCAAAGCTGCCCGCCAGCCGCTGAACGTGCCGTACTTCTGGTCCGACCAGTACAACGTCAGGATCCAGTTCGCCGGCCACGCCCGCGACGCCGACAGGGTGGCGATCGAAGCCGGGGACCCCGCCGCGCAGAGCTTCCTCGCCGTGTATTACCGCGGAGGTGTGGCGGTGGCAGTCCTTGGCGCCAACCAGCCCCGACTCTTCACCAGGTGGCGTCGGCAGCTCAACGCCGCCCGGGCAGCGGCAACCCAGTCCGCGGCCGGGGAGGCTGCCGCCCCGCAAGCCAGCGCGGTCCAGCCGGTGCCGGCAGCGTCCCCCAGTTTCGTTTGATCTCTTACTGGCCTTCCAAACCCGACGTCAGTCACCGCAGAGGAGTAACAGAATGACCACCGAAGTCTTCACGCCCAGCCTGATCCCCACCCTTCCGGGCCAGGCCTACGTCAGCGAGGAAATCTTCCGCGCCGAGCAGGAGCGCATTTTCGAGCAGATGTGGTTCTGCGCCATCCGGTCGGCGGACCTGGACAAGCCGGGAGCCTGGCGGACAGTCCAGGTGGGCCGGGAGAACGTGCTGATCAGCCGCACCCGCAAGGGCGCCATCCGTGCCTTCTACAACGTGTGCCGCCACCGTGGCGTGAAGCTGTGCATGGAGGAGCAGGGCGAAGCGGCCCGCAACTTCCAGTGCCCGTACCACGCTTGGACCTATGACTTTGAGGGCAAGCTCATCGCCGCTCCCAACCTGACCAAGATGCCGGACATCGACCGGGACGAGTACGGTCTCGTGAAGGTGCACGTCCGCGAATACCTCGGGTACGTGTGGGTCTGCCTGGCCGACGAGCCGCCGTCGTTCGAAGAGGACGTCATGGGCGCCATCGAGGAACGGCTCGGGGACCTCAGCGCAGTGGAGGACTACGACATCGCCAACCTGAGCCTCGGGCGCCGGATCCGCTACGACGTCAAGGCCAACTGGAAGCTCATCATCGAAAACTTCATGGAGTGCTACCACTGCGCCACCATCCACCCGGAACTGACGGAGGTCCTGCCGGAGTTCGCCGACGGCCTGGCCGCGCAGTACTTCGTGGGCCACGGCGCCGAATTCGGCGAGGACATCAAGGGTTTCACCATCGACGGCTCGGAAGGGCTGGACCGGATTCCCGGTGTGGGAGAGGACCAGGACCGCCGCTACTACGCGGTGACCATCAAGCCGACGGTTTTCGTGAACCTGGTTCCGGACCATGTGATCATCCACAGGATGTTCCCGATGGCTGCGGACCACACCATCGTCGAGTGCGACTGGCTGTACCTTCCGAGTGTTGTGGAAAGCGGCAAGGACGTCAGCGCCTCGGTGGAGCTGTTCCACCGCGTCAACCAGCAGGACTTCGACGCCTGCGAACGCTGCCAGCCCGCCATGGGCTCGAAGGTCTACGCCAAGGGCGGCGTGCTGGTCCCGAGCGAACACCACATCGGCGCCTTCCACGACTGGGTCCAGGCCAAAGTAGGGGACGTCTCCCCCGTTTGTTAAGGCACCAGCTAAGGCTGCGGTTCTTCGCCGAGGAGCGAAGAGCCGCAGCCCGGCCGGAGGCTCGATCGTCAGCGCCCGGTGTAGCCCATGTTCGCGCTGATCTGCAGTCCTGCCTCTTTCAGTGCCTCCACGAGCCCCGGCGTTTTCTCCGGATCAAAGCGGAAGGCCGGCCCGGAAATACTCACGGCGCCGATCACCGCTGCCACGTGGCTGTACACGGGCACAGCCATCGAGTTGAGTCCGATCTCGAACTCTTCCCGGGCAACGGCGTACCCCTCGCGGGAAATGTCGAGCAGCTGGTTCTCCAGCTTTCCCCGGTTGGTGATGGTCCGCGGAGTCCTGGCGGGCAGCCCGGTCTCTTTGAGGATCCGGTTCCTGTCGTCGGCGGAAAGAGCGGCCAGCAGGACCTTTCCGCTGGAGGTGGCGTGCAGCGGGGTGAGGCTGCCCACCCAGTCATAGGTGGCGAGCGTTGACGGGCCCATGGCCTGGTCTACGTTCACGGCGTAGTTGGACCGCAGAACGGCAAGGTTTACCGTTTCCTTGAATTGCTCTGCCAGGCTTTCCAGCACGGGGCGGGCCTCCCGGACGAGGCTCAGCCGGCCGGGAATGGAACTCGCCAGCCTCAGGATGCCGAATCCCAGCTGGTACTTTCCCCGTTCGCTGTTCTGGTGGACGATGTCCCTGCTGACCAGCGAGCCGAGCAGCCGCGAGACCGTGGACTTGTGGATATGCATCTCCTCGGCTATTTCACTCACCCCTGCATGGCCGTCCCGGGCCAGGATTTCCAGTACTGCCAGTGCGCGGTCCACCGACTGAACGCCGCCGTGCTGCCCGCTTTCGGCATCAATGTCAGATTCAGGGTCAGTGTTCGAAGCCATGTTCCATGCTCTCGGGTAGTTTCTGCGGCTCGCTCTCCCGCCACAAGGCCGCCGGCAGCGGCCTCTCGGTTAGTTCCACAGTTCCGATCCTAGACCGGGAAGTGTGACGGAGCCGACATTGCGTTAAGGGGTATAACGCACCGTTTCACGGATCCGGAGCCGCGTCAGCGCAGGCCGTTGCTGTGGGCCAGTGCGATGGCCTCGGTGCGGGATGACGCCCCGATCTTCCGGAATATGTTCCGGAGATGGAATTTCACGGTGTTTTCGCTGATGTGGAGTTTTCCCGCAATGGCCCGGTTCCGCTGGCCGGCTGCCAGCAGCTGGAGGACCTGGAGTTCCCGCTCACCGAGCTTCCATTCGCCGACGTCGGCCGGTTGGCGGGCAGGCGGGTCAAGCGGGAGCGAAACGGCGACGTCGGCGCCCCAGCCGGGCATCACGTCGATGGAAATGCGGCCATCGAGGGCCTCTACCCGGTGGACCAGCCGTTCGATGTTGGGTGCGTCGGCGGACAGGTCACCGAGGCCGTCGTCGCGCACGTTGATCAGGAGGTTCTCGCCGTCGCAATCCCACTGGGTCCGGATGCGGCGGACTTTCGGCTGGTCCACCATGGCCAGCACCACTCCACGCACGATGGCCCGGGCAGCGTGGGCCACCTCGCCGGGCAGGGCACGGCCGTTGACGGGCGGCTCGATGAACTGGACGTCGATCCCGCTGAAGCCCATGAGCGGCCGCAGGTCCTCACGGAGGCGCTGGAACGCTGAGGCGACAGGTTCCTCGATGAGGTCCGTGGTGCGGTCGCTGAGGGTGCGCAGGCCAACCAGCGCCTTGGCCGCAACGTCTGTGGCCGACTTCCTGGCGGCCCCGTCCGTGAGCGCGGGTGAACGAAGCGCGGCCAGCAGGGTCTCCAGGGTGGTGGAATGAAGGTCCACGAGTTCCGCGGTCACCCTCACCCGTTCCGCCGAGGCGGCACGGGACTCGATGAGGTACGACGGCGGCGCATCCGCCACCTTCTCCCTGATCCGCTCGGCGGCCAGCGTCCAGAGGTAGCGGATGATCCAGGGGGACGACTCATGCCCTTCGGTGGTGGTCCAGGCCCTGGGAACTGGTTGCGGAACGGGCTGCGGAACTGGCTGCGGAACTGGCTGCGGAGCGGACACAGGCACGGGCTGCGGATCGGCGAGGACCAGCAGCGCGTTGGTAGCCGAGGTCAGAGCGAGGACCGGGCGCACCTCACCGCCGAGCAGTGCGTGGCCCTGCCAGGATTCGCCGTCCTTCACGGATGCCCGAAGCTGGTCCAGTTCGGCGATCGAGACCCGGCTGATGATGGCCTCATCGCCCGCCTTCTTCTGGGGCCTGCCTGTGCAGTCCTCGGTAAAGATCACCAGGGCGCTGCATCCCAGGTAGGGACGTGCGGCCTCCCGCAGCCGGTGGGCGATATCGGTCAGCGGCGCGGCGGACAGGCGGGCGACAGCCTCGAGCAAGGGCTGCTCCTCGACGATCGGGCGGGCAGCCGGCAGAGGGGACGGGGTTTCTGAAGCGGAGATCACCTGCCCAGTCTAGGTCCGCAGCGAAGACTGCCTATCCCTTTGGGTAGTCACAACCGTCCGGTCACGGCGTGGTTGCCACCCCTTCGGCGCGGGAGGATGAATGGACAGCATCCGAGAAGGAGGAACGCCCCATGATTGTCACCGCAGAGTCCAGGACGGAAACCGCCGCCGCCACAGGCCCCGCCGCCCTGCCTGATCAGGCCCTCACCGATCACGCAGGGGCCTTCAGCCGGAGCCTGGTCCTCATCCAGGACGAGGTGGCCGATGCGGCCAGCAGGACAGACGCGGCGCAGGTTGCCGCGGTCGCGTCCGAACTCAGGCTGGCAGGGAGGATCTTCGTCACCGGGGCAGGCCGAAGTGGCCTGGTCCTGAGGATGGCCGCGATGCGGCTGATGCATCTGGGCATGGCGGTGCATGTGGTTGGAGAGACCACGGCGCCGGCCATCCGGTCCGGCGACCTGCTGCTGGCGGCCTCCGGTTCCGGCACGACGGCGGGCGTGGTCAAGGCCGCGGAAGTCGCTTCAGGCCAGGGTGCCCGCGTGGCCGCCTACACCACCGACCCGGCCTCGCCGCTGGCCGCCATTGCGGACGTCGTCGCCGTCGTTCCCGCAGCGCAGAAAACCGACCACCGCTCAGCGGTGTCCCGCCAATACTCGGGCAGCCTCTTCGAGCAGGCACTGTTCGCCGTCACCGAAGCGGTCTTTCACAGCCTCTGGCAGGAGGACGCGGCGGCGCCCGAGGAACTCTGGCTGCGGCACGCAAACCTCGAATAGCCGTCCGGCCCGTGGTCCACCCCATACCCAAAAGAAATCAAGGAAAGTGACCCCCACATGAAACTGCAAGTCGCCATGGATGTCCTCACCGTAGAAGCCGCCCTCGACCTGGCAGGCAAGGTTGCCGAATACGTGGACATCATTGAGCTGGGCACACCGCTGGTCAAGAACGCCGGACTTTCAGCCGTCACAGCCATCAAGACTGCCCACCCGGACAAGATTGTCTTTGCCGACATGAAGACGATGGACGCCGGTGAGCTGGAAGCCGAGATCGCCTTCGCAGCAGGCGCGGACCTCGTGTCCGTCCTGGGCAGTGCCGACGATTCCACCATCGCCGGGGCGGTCAAGGCCGCCAAGGCCCACAACAAGGGCATCGTGGTTGACCTGATCGGAGTGGCGGACAAGGTGGCCCGCGCCAGGGAAGCCCGCGCCCTGGGAGCAAAGTTCATCGAGTTCCACGCCGGCCTCGACGAGCAGGCCAAGCCGGGCTACGACCTGAACGTCCTGCTGAGCGCCGGCGAAGAGGCCCGCGTGCCCTTCTCCGTGGCGGGCGGGGTGAACCTTTCGACCATCGCGGCCGTGCAGCGGTCCGGCGCGGACGTGGCCGTCGTCGGAAGCTCCATCTACAGCGCCGGCGACCCCGCCGTGGCGGCCAAGGAGCTGCAGGCAGCAATCATCTGACCCGGGGCCCGACGGCGGCCCCCACCTCTGGGTTGGGGCCGCCGCTTTGCGTCGCGGTTAAGGGGTTTTTGCACGGCTAAGGGGTCTTACAGCACCTTGCGGATGGTTTCCTCGAAGCTGGTGACGTGGTGCAGGGCCAGCTCCCCTGCTTTGTCGGCGTCGCCCTCGGCCACCGCCTTGAGCAATTCGACGTGTTCGGTGATGTGGCCGCTGACCGACGGGACCTTGTCCAGGACCAGGCACCAGATGCGCGTCGCGAGGTTGTCGTAGCGGATCAGGGTGTCTTCCAGATGGGGGTTGGCGGCCGCCTTGTAGATCAGCCGGTGCACGGTCAGGTCATAGCGCATGAGGTCCCGGGATTCCGCGGGGTTGGGATCCAGGCCCGCAATCGTTTCCGCAACCTCCAGAAGCTCCCGGCGCAGGGAGGCGCTGGCCCTCTTGGCGGCGCGGCGTGCCGCGAGCGGCTCCAGGAGCTCCCGGACCTCGGAGACGTCCGCGAGTTCCGTGAAATCCACGCTGGTGGCAAACGTTCCGCGCCGCGGATACGAAACCACCAGATGATCGGTTTCGAGGCGCTTGATTGCCTCCCGCACCGGGGTGCGGCCAAAACCGAGCTCGGCCGCCAGCTGCCCGTCATTGATCGGCTCACCGGGCCTGATTTCGAGCATGATCAGCCGGTCGCGCAGCTGCCGGTACGCGGCCTCGGCCTGGGACAGGGGAGCTTCCTCTGCTGTCGGCAGGACGGGAAGTGCATTCACGGGAGCTCTCCGTTCCTCGGTTCAGCCGGTGCGGGAATCTTCGCCCGCCCTATTGACTCTGCTGTGATCCCAATCATACCATTGTGATCAGAACTGATATATCAGTTACGAACAGAATGGTATTTCAAAGGAGCATCAGTGAGTGAGCAGTTGAATGCCCGGCTTTCCGCCATCGACCCTGAGGTGGAACAGGCAGTGGGCCGCGAGTTGGTCCGCCAGCAGTCGACGCTGGAAATGATCGCCTCCGAGAACTTTGCCCCTGCCTCGGTCATGGAGGCCCAGGGTTCGGTGCTGACCAACAAGTACGCGGAGGGCTACCCCGGCAAGCGCTACTACGGCGGTTGCGAGCACGTCGACGTCATAGAACAGCTCGCCATCGACCGCGTGAAGGCCCTGTTCGGCGCGGAATTCGCCAACGTCCAGCCGCACTCCGGTGCGCAGGCCAACGCCGCGGCCATGTTCGCCCTGCTGAACCCGGGCGACACCATCATGGGCCTGAGCCTGGCCCACGGCGGCCACCTGACGCACGGCATGAAGATCAACTTCTCCGGCAAGCTCTACCACGTGGTCCCCTACCACGTGAGTGAAAAGGACCATGTGGTGGACATGGCGGAGGTGGAGGCACTTGCCCTCGAACACCGGCCCAGGCTGATCGTGGCCGGCTGGTCCGCCTACTCCCGCCAGCTGGACTTCGCCGAGTTCCGCCGGATCGCCGACCTGGTGGACGCGTACCTCATGGTGGACATGGCACACTTCGCCGGGCTGGTGGCGGCCGGCCTGCACCCCAACCCGGTCCCCTATGCCGACATTGTCACCACCACCACGCACAAAACCCTGGGCGGACCGCGCGGCGGAGTCATCCTGGCCAAGGAGCAGTACGCGCGCAAGATCAACAGCGCCGTGTTTCCGGGCCAGCAGGGCGGGCCCCTGGAGCATGTGATTGCGGCCAAGGCCGTGGCCTTCAAGATCGCAGCCTCCCCCGAGTTCAAAGACAGGCAGGAACGCACCCTCGAAGGCGCCCGGATCCTGGCATCCAGGCTCTTGGAGGACGACGTCGCGGCAGCGGGCATCTCGGTGGTCAACGGCGGCACCGACGTCCATCTTGTCCTCGTGGATCTGCGTAACTCAGAGCTTGACGGCCAGCAGGCCGAAGACCGGCTGCACCAAATCGGCATCACCGTGAACCGCAACGCGGTTCCGTTCGATCCGCGCCCGCCCATGGTGTCCTCGGGACTGCGCGTCGGCACCCCGGCGCTGGCCACCCGCGGCTTCGGCGCCGCCGAGTTCACCGAAGTGGCGGACATCATCGCCACCGCCCTGATCACAGCCGCAACAGGAAACGAGCCCGGCCACACCGTAACGGCCTCGCTCCGCCGCCGGGTGGAGGCCCTCGCAGAACAGTTCCCCCTCTACCCCCATCTGAACAGCTCGGGACCGACAGTTGCCGCGGCAACGGAGGCTACCGGGCCAACAGAAGCAACCGAGCCAGAGAAAGTAACGATCGGAGCCGCCCAGTGAGCAAGGAACAGCTTCCGGAACACCCGGACTTCCTGTGGCGGAACCCGGAGCCCAAGTCCTCCTACGACGCCGTCATCGTCGGCGGCGGCGGCCACGGCCTGGCCACCGCCTACTTCCTGGCCAAGAACCACGGCATGACCAACATCGCCATCCTCGAAAAGGGCTGGCTGGCCGGCGGCAACATGGCCCGGAACACCACCATCATCCGCTCCAACTACCTCTGGGACGAGAGCGCGGCCATCTACGAGCACGCCCTGAAGCTGTGGGAGATCCTGCCGCAGGAACTTGAGTATGACTTCCTGTTCAGCCAGCGCGGGGTCATGAACCTCGCCCACACCCTCGGGGATGTCCGGGAAAGCGTCCGCCGGGTGGGAGCCAACAAGCTCAACGGCGTGGACGCCGAATGGCTGGACCCGCAGCAGGTCAAGGAACTCTGCCCCATCCTGAACATCAGCGACAACATCCGCTACCCAGTGATGGGCGCGACCTACCAGCCCAGGGCGGGCATCGCCAAGCACGACCACGTGGCCTGGGCCTTCGCCCGCAAATGCGACGAACTCGGCGTGGACATCATCCAGAACTGCGAAGTCACCGGCTTCCTCAAAGAGGGCAACCGTGTCACCGGCGTCAAGACCAGCCGCGGCACCATCCACACCGAGAAGGTGGGCCTGTGCGCCGCCGGCCACAGCAGCGTCCTGGCCGAGATGGCCGGCTTCCGGCTGCCCATCCAGTCCCACCCGCTCCAGGCCCTGGTCTCGGAGCTGCACGAACCGGTCCATCCCACGGTGGTCATGTCCAACCACGTCCACGTCTACGTCTCCCAGGCCCACAAGGGCGAACTGGTGATGGGCGCCGGCGTCGATTCCTACAACGGCTACGGCCAGCGCGGCTCCTTCCACGTCATCGAGCAGCAGATGGCAGCCGCCGTCGAACTCTTCCCGATCTTCGCCCGGGCGCACGTGCTGCGGACCTGGGGCGGGATCGTGGACACCACCATGGACGCCTCCCCGATTGTGGGCACCACCCCGGTGGAGAACATGTTCGTCAACTGCGGCTGGGGCACGGGCGGCTTCAAGGGCACCCCCGCGGCCGGGCTGACGTTTGCGCACACCATCGCCACCGGCGCGCCGCACCAGCTGAACAAGCCCTTCTCGCTGGAGCGCTTCGAAACCGGTGCCCTGATCGACGAACACGGCGCCGCTGCCGTGGCCCACTAGGAAGGCCCAAGGACATGCTCATCATCCCCTGCCCCAACTGCGGGCCACGCGACGAAACCGAATTCCACTACGGCGGCCAGGCCCACGTCGCCTACCCGGCGAACCCCGCCGAACTGGACGACCGGAAATGGGCCGAGTACCTGTTCTACCGCGACAACACCAAGGGTTCCTTCGCGGAACGGTGGGTGCACAGCACCGGCTGCCGGCAATGGTTCAACATGCTTCGCGACACGGTCACTTATGACATCCACGCCGTGTACCGCATGGGCGAAACACGCCCCGCCCCCGCCAGCCCCGCCGCCCCGGAAGGAGCACTGAAATGACTGCCCAGACGCAGCCCGCACGCCTCAAGACCGGCGGGCGGATCGATCGCAGCATCACCTGGCGCTTCACCGTCGACGGCGGGGAATACACCGGGCACCCCGGCGACACCCTCGCCTCTGCCCTGCTCGCCAACGGCCGGATCACCGCCGGCAACTCGCTCTACGAGGACCGGCCCCGCGGCATCATGGCCGCCGGTGTGGAGGAACCCAACGCGCTGGTGAAGATCGCGCCGCGGTTCCCGGGCCATGTGGCCGAATCCATGCTCCCCGCCACCACCATCACCCTGGTGGACGGGCTGCAGGCTGAACTGCTCAACGGCCTCGGCAAGCTGGATCCGGAGGATGACCGCGCCGAGTACGACAAGAAGTACATCCACACCGACATCCTGGTGATCGGCGGCGGACCCGCCGGTCTCGCCGCAGCCCGCGAGGCTGTCCGCACCGGCGCCCGGGTGATGCTCCTGG
The DNA here is from genome assembly GCA_036565085.1 of Arthrobacter sp. Lineage (GTDB taxonomy): Bacteria > Actinomycetota > Actinomycetes > Actinomycetales > Micrococcaceae > Arthrobacter. The sequence goes on along the minus strand of DATCNU010000025.1, from coordinate 33,671 downwards.
ATGACCAGCCCGAACTGGGCGGCACCCTCCTGTCCGGCTCCGCCGCCCCCGGGCTCGCCGAGACCATAGAAGGCAAGCCGGCACTTGACTGGGTGGCGGACGTCGAAGCAGAGCTCGTTTCCGCAGCCGAATGCACTGTCCTGAACCGGACCACGGCTTTCGGTGCCTACGACGCCAACTACGTCATCGCCGTCCAGAACCGCACCGACCACCTGTCCAGCCCTGCCGCGTCGGGGGTCTCCCGGCAGCGCATCTGGCATATCCGCGCCAATCAGGTGGTGCTGGCCCCGGGCGCGCATGAACGCCCGCTGGTTTTCGAGAACAACGACCGTCCGGGCATCATGCTCGCCTCCGCCGTGCGCAGCTACCTCAACCGCTACGCTGTGGCGCCCGGAAACCGCGTCGTCATCAGCACCACCAACGACAGCGCCTACGCCCTGGCCGCGGATCTCCGGGCCGCCGGCGTCAAGGTTGCCGCCGTCGTCGACGCCCGCCCGCAGCTCACCGCAACGGCCGCCGCCGCCGTCGAATCAGGCACCCGTGTACTGATCGGCAGCGCCGTGGCCAACACGACCGCCGCCGGAACCGACGCAGGGTCCGGCGACGGCCGCCTGAACGGCGTCACCGTCCGCAGCATAAACGACGACGGCGAACTCACCTCAGGCGTCGAACAGATCGCCTGCGACCTGCTGGCCGTCTCCGGCGGCTGGTCCCCGCTGGTGCACCTGCACTCCCAGCGCCAGGGCAGGCTGCGCTGGGACGACGGCCTCGCGGCCTTCGTGCCGAGCACCGTGGTCCCGAACCAGCAGACCATCGGCTCCGGCCGCGGCAGCTTCGAACTCACCGATTGCTTGGCCGAAGGCATCTCCGCAGGTGCGGCGGCCGCCATCGCCGCCGGCTTCGAATCCGCAACCCAGCCCTCCGCCATCAGTGACCGGAAGGCGTCCGCCCCTACCCGGCAGCTGTGGCTGGTTCCCGGGCAGGCCGGCACCCCGGATGACTGGCACCACCATTTCGTGGACTTCCAGCGGGACCAGTCCGTCGCCGACGTCCTCCGCTCCACCGGAGCCGGAATGCGGTCGGTGGAGCACATCAAGCGCTACACCTCCATCAGCACCGCCAACGACCAGGGCAAAACCTCCGGCGTCAACGCGATCGGCGTCATCGCCGCCGCACTCCGGACTGCCGGCGAAGCGGCCCGCGGCATCGGCGACATCGGCACCACCACCTACCGGGCCCCGTTCACACCCGTGGCCTTCGCGGCCCTCGCCGGGCGCCAGCGCGGGGAGCTGTTCGACCCCGCCCGGATGACCTCCATCCACCCCTGGCACGTCGGGAAGGGTGCCCTGTTCGAGGACGTCGGACAGTGGAAGCGGCCCTGGTACTACCCGCAGGACGGGGAGGACATGGATGCGGCCGTGCTGCGCGAGTGTGCCGCCGTCCGGAACTCCGTCGGCTTCATGGACGCCACCACGCTGGGCAAGATCGAAATCCGGGGCAAGGACGCCGGTGAGTTCCTGAACCGGATCTACACCAACGCCTTCAAGAAGCTGGCCCCGGGTTCGGCCCGCTACGGCGTGATGTGCACGCCTGACGGCATGATCTTCGACGACGGCGTGACCCTGCGCCTGGATGAGGACCGGTACTTCATGACCACCACCACCGGCGGCGCCGCGAAGGTGCTGGACTGGCTGGAGGAATGGCTGCAGACCGAATGGCCGGACCTGGACGTGCACTGCACCTCGGTGACCGAACAGTGGACCACCATCGCCGTCGTCGGGCCACAATCCCGGGCCGTGCTGGCCAAGGTGGCACCTGAACTCGCCGCCAACGGCGGGCTGGAGGCGGAAGCCTTCCCGTTCATGACCTTCCGCGAAACCACCCTCGCCTCCGGTGTCCGGGCACGGATCTGCCGGATCTCCTTCTCCGGCGAACTGGCCTACGAGATCAACGTGCCCAGCTGGTACGGGCTGAACACCTGGGAGGCCGTGGCAGCCGCCGGAGCCGAATTCAGCATCACCCCCTACGGCACCGAAACCATGCACGTGCTCCGCGCCGAGAAGGGCTACCCGATCGTCGGGCAGGACACCGACGGCACCGTGACACCGAAGGACGCGGGGATGGAGTGGGTCGTCTCCAAGGCCAAGGACTTCATCGGCAAGCGCTCCTACTCGCGCCCGGACGCCCTGCGCGAGGACCGCAAGCACCTGGTCAGCGTGCTGCCCGTGGACGGCAGCTTCCGGCTGCCGGAGGGCACGCAGCTGGTGGAAAAGGGCATCCCGGTGAAGGCCGCCTACGGTCCCGTGCCCATGCAGGGTTTCGTCACCTCCAGCTACCACAGCGCCGCCCTGGGCAGGTCCTTCGCGCTGGCGCTGATCAAGAACGGCCGGAACCGTATCGGCGAAACCCTGGTCGCCGCAGCGGGCAATGAGCTTGTTGATGTTGTTGTCGCAGAAACCGTACTTTTTGACCCCGAAGGGAACCGCAAAGATGGCTGACACAGCAGCTCTTGAGAATTCAGGAAAGATCCGCACCGCCCGGCAAAGCCCGGCAGTACTCCTGGCCCCTGCGTTCGAATCGGGGTCCTCGCCGGGAATCGTGGAACTGCGCGAACTGCGCTTCCAGACGATGGCGGGCCTTCGGGTGGATCCCCGTATCGACGCCGGACAGCGGCTGGCGGCTGTTGTCGGGGGCCTGCCGGCAGTCTGCGGCGAGGTCCGGGGCGCCGGGGACGTGGCCATTGTCTGGCAGGGGCCCACCGAGTTCCTGGCGATCGCACCTCCTGAGGCCCACGAGTCGCTCGGCGGTGACCTGCTGCCGGCACTCAGGGAGGCACTGTCCGGCGGCGAAGGCCAGGTGGTTGACCTCTCCGCCAACCGCACCACGTTCGAGCTCACCGGACCGCGGGCCAGGGACGTGCTCGAAAAAGGCTGCTCGCTGGACCTCCACCCCCGGGTCCTGAAGCCCGGCACCGCCGTGTCCACCGAGATCGGCAACATCCCTGCCATCCTCTGGAAGACCGGCGATGAGAGCTTCCGGATTCTCCCGCGTGCCTCGTTCGCACAGTTCCTGGGCAGCTGGCTCCTCGATGCGATGCGTGAATACGCCTCCCCCGAGGTCCCCTAAATGGCGCTCAGCGTCCTGGACCTGTTCTCCGTTGGCATCGGGCCGTCGTCGTCACACACGGTCGGCCCGATGCGGGCCGCCAAGCTGTTCGCCGACGGGCTCAAACCTGCCGGACTCCTGGACGCAACGGCACGGGTCCAGGCCGAACTGTTCGGCTCCCTCGGAGCCACAGGCCGCGGGCACGGCTCGGACAAGGCCGTGGTCCTGGGACTTCAGGGCCAGGACCCGGAAACCGTGGACACCAAGACTGCCGATGACCAGGTGGCCGCGGCCGCCCTGGACGCCGAACTGTGGCTGGCCGGACACCACCGGGTGGACTTCAACTGGGACGAGGACGTGCTGCTGCACCGGCGCAAATCCCTGCCCGCCCACCCCAACGGCATGACCTTCCGCGCCCTGGACCACAACGGCGCAGTGCTCAGCGAACGGAGCTTCTATTCCATTGGGGGCGGCTTCGTCGTCGACGGGGACGCCGACGCGGGCGACCGCGTCGTGGCCGATGACACCGCGCTGCCGCACCAGTTCACCACTGCCGATGAACTCCTGGCCATCTGCCGGCGGGAGGACATGTCCATCTCGGACGTGATGCTCGCCAACGAACTCACCTGGCGCCCCGAAGCGGAACTCCGGGAGAAGCTCCTGGCCCTGTGGGCCGTCATGCGCGAATGCGTGGACAACGGCTGCGCCGCGGAAGGGATCCTTCCCGGCGGGTTGAACGTCAGGCGCCGGGCGCCGTCGTTATTCCGGACCCTGACCGCGGACACCGGCGTGACCGATCCGCTCCGGGCCATGGAGTGGGTGAACCTTTTCGCCCTTGCAGTGAACGAGGAGAACGCGGCCGGCGGCCGGATCGTGACGGCACCCACCAACGGCGCCGCCGGGATCGTCCCTGCGGTGCTCCACTACTACGTGAAGTTCGTGCCGGGGGCCAACGACGACGGCGTCGTCCGCTTCCTGCTGGCGGCAGCCGCCGTAGGAATCCTGTTCAAGATCAACGCCTCCATCTCCGGGGCGGAGGTCGGCTGCCAGGGGGAAGTCGGCTCTGCCTGCTCCATGGCGGCCGCCGGGCTCTGCGAAGTCCTGGGCGGCACGGCGGCGCAGGTGGAAAACGCCGCCGAGGTGGGCATCGAGCACAACCTGGGCCTGACCTGCGATCCCGTGGGCGGGCTGGTGCAGATCCCCTGCATCGAACGCAACGCCATCGCCAGCGTGAAGGCGATCAACGCCGCCCGCCTTGCCCTGCACGGCGACGGCAGCCACAAGGTATCCCTGGACAACGCCATCAAGACGATGCGCGACACGGGAGCCGATATGAAGACCAAATACAAGGAAACCTCCCGAGGAGGACTCGCCGTGAATGTGATCGAGTGCTGAACCATGACCGCCATCCAGACTGAAACCAACCCTCCCCGGCCAGTGACCACCGTTGAGCATGTCCTGACGCTGGACTGCCCTGAGGCCCCCGGCATCGTGCACGCCGTCTCCGGCTTCCTGCTGGAGCACGGGTGCGACATCATCGACAACAAGCAGTTCGGCGAACGCTCCGAGGGGCACTTCTTCATGCGGGTGCATTTCGCGTCCGACGGCGATGCCTCCACCGCGGACACGCTGCGGACCGCTTTCGGCCCGGTGGCGGAACGGTTCGGGATGCGCTGGCGGCTGGAACTCTACGGTTCCAAGCGCCGGGTGTTGATCATGGTCTCCAAGTTCGGGCACTGCCTCAACGACCTGCTGTTCCGCGCCAGGATCGGCGAACTGCCGATCGACGTGGCGGCCGTAGTCTCCAACCACCCGGACCACCAGGCGCTCGTGGAGTGGCACGGGATCCCCTTCTTCCACGTGCCGGTCACCGCGGCCACCAAGCCCGCCGCCGAGGCGCGGCTGCTGGAACTGGTGGATGACCTCGACGTCGAGCTTGTGGTGCTGGCCCGCTACATGCAGGTCCTCAGCGACGGGCTGACCCGCAAGCTGGACGGCCGGGCGATCAACATCCACCACTCGTTCCTGCCCAGCTTCAAGGGCGCCAAGCCGTACCACCAGGCCTATGCCCGGGGCGTGAAGACCGTGGGCGCCACCGCCCACTACGTCAACGGCGAGCTGGACGAGGGTCCGATCATCTCGCAGCAGACTGTCGAAGTGGACCACACGTACGGGCCGGAGGACCTGGTCGCCGCCGGCCGGGACACCGAATGCAAGGCCCTGTCCAACGCCGTCCGCTGGCACTGCGAAGGCCGGGTCATCCTGCAGGGCAGCAGGACCATCGTCCTGAAGTAGCAAGCTGAAGTAACAAGGCAGGCTACCTTCCTTTCCGCGTGGTTGCTACGATTGCTACGGAGGCAGCCATGACAACCATCCCGCACAGAGAATTGCGGAACCAGAGCAGCAAGATCCTCGAGCGCGTGAGAAACGGCGAGACCATAGACGTTACGAACAACGGGGAGATCGCGGCCACGCTCATCCCCCCGTCAGCTTCGCCCTTCGAACGGCTTCTGCTGGCAGGGCAGGTACGCCCCGCAGCCGACAGCCCCGTGGACTTCCAGGCCCTGCCACGCGTCACGACTGATGCCGGCACCGCAGAGATACTGGCCGACCTCCGCGGGGACCGTTGATCATTTACGTGGATGCGTCGGCAGTCCTCAAGCTGGTAGTCGAAGAAAGCGAATCGCCCCACGCCGCCGAGTACCTCACCAAGGCCGTCTCACGGGGTGACCAGCTGGTGGCTTCCATGCTTCTGTACACGGAGCTGCACTGCGCAGCACGCCGCCGTGGCATTCCCGGCGGGCTGGTCAACACAGTCCTGGGCGGAATCAACTTGGTGGACGTGGCACGCCCGGACCTGATGTATGCGGCAGCCCTGCCCGGCGGCCTGCGAAGCGCGGACGCCATCCACCTGGCCACGGCCATCCGCCTGCAGTCCGACCTCCTCGTGGCCTATGACGCGGAACTGTTGGCCGTCGCCGTCGACGTCGGCCTTAACGTCGCCAGTCCAGGCAGCGCCCACAGCGCGTAATTCGGGAGGGCCGTTGTTGGTCCCCGACAGAAATTGTCGGTAGAGGCGTGTAACTTAGGCCTAACCGGTCCTCCGCACCGCCGCTTGAAAAACCGCCGCCAAAAAACCGCCGCCAGAAAACCGCACGAACAAAATCCGCACCTAGGATTCCATGGACTTCTACGACATCAACGCGCTGCGCGACAACCACGCAGGCTGGTCACTGCTCCGCGCGCAGAATGCCCCGCTTGCCATCTCGTTCTTCATCAAAGCCTTCACCGCTCCAAACCAAAGGGACATCGGCCGCCAGGAGCTCATCGACCACCTCGACGACGTCCTGTTTGGCCTGCGGGACGTGTTCGGCGAGGACAAGTATCCGCGCCCGGCCAGCGAATATCTGGATGACTGGGCTGCGCCGGAGCGGGCCTGGCTGCGCAAATACTATGTGCCCGGACAGGACGAGCCGCGCTACGATCTCACCGCCGCCGCGGAGGACGTGGTCCGCTGGGTGGAAAGCCTGAGCGGACGGGACTTCGTGGCAACCCAGTCCCGGCTCACCAGCATCTTCGCCGTGCTCAAGGCCCTGGTCCAGCAGTCGGAAACGGACCCCGAGGTGCGTCTCGCGGAGCTCGAACGCCAGAGGGACGGGATCGACGCCGAGATGCAGCGGATCAGGGACGGGCACGTCAAGGTCATGACAGGCCCGGAAGCCCTGGACCACTTCCAGCAGCTGACCACCCTGGCCAAGGACCTCCTGTCCGATTTCCGCGAAGTCGAACAGAACTTCCGGAAGCTGGACCGCCAGGTGCGCGAACAGATCGCCACCTGGGAAGGCAGCCAGGGCGAACTGCTGGAGAGCATCTTCGCCAACCAGCAGGGCATCAGCAGTTCCCTCCAGGGCCGCACCTTCCAGGGTTTCTGGGACTACCTCATGTCGCCCAAGCTCCGGGCCGAACTCCAGGACCTGCTGGAGCGGGCCACCCGCATCGAGCCACTCGCCGGGGCCGAGAACCTGCACGCCCTCACCAATCTGCACCAGGACTGGCTGCCCGCTGTCGACCAGACCCAGTCCACCGTCCGCCAGCTGTCCCAGCAGATGCGCCGGCTGCTCGATGACAAGGTGTTCCTGGAAAACAAGCGGATCATGCGGCTCATCAGGAGCGTCCAGTCGGGGGCAATGGGCACCCGGGAGGCGCCGCCGTCGGGCGTTTTCATGGATGTGGCGGCACCGTCGGTGGATGTGGCACTTCCTTTTGAGCGGCCCCTTTATGAACCCAGCCGAAGGGTGATGGTGGACGACGACGTCGTCACCGCCGACGACGCGGACGTGGACGCCGGTGCCCTGTTCAGCCAGTTCCATGTGGACATGGAGCGGCTGAAAACCAACGTGGACGCCGTCCTGGCGGACGCCGAACAGGCCACCCTCGCGGAGATCACGGACGCCCATCCGCTGCAGCAGGGCCTGGCCGAGATCGTGGCGTACTACCAGCTGGCCAGCGATTCGGAATGGGCGCGCATCCAGCCCGAAGTGACCCAGCAGCTGTCCTGGCAACTCCCGGACGGCAGCATCCGCGAAGCGACCATCGACCAGATCATCTTTGTGAGGCCAGCATGAACCCCGCCGAAGCCCTCGAAACAGAAGCCCGAAGAACAGAAACCCCGGAAGCAGATGCCCCACGAACAACGGAAAGCCTGGCACCCGCGGAACTTCCCGGCGTCGTGACCCGGCTCTTCAAGGGTGTGGTGTACGCGGAGTCGGACGAGAAGATCTGGCAGTCGCTGATTGCGCTGGCCTCCCACGTCCGTGACTATGTGGCCGTGCTGGGGTTGGATCTGATCCTGGACGAGTCGGAGGGCTACGCCTTCCTCAAATCGCGCGAAGACCCCGACAACGCGCTCCCCCGGCTCATTGCCCGGCGTCCGCTGACCTTCAATGTCAGCCTGCTGCTGGCCCTGCTGCGCGGCCGGATGCTGGAGTTCGATACGAACAGCAGCGAGCTGCGCCTGATCATGACCGAACAGGACATCGAGGACATGGTGTCCGTCTTCCTGCCCGAGTCCAGCAACCAGGCGCGGATCACGGACAAGCTCGGCACGAGCATCAAGAAGGCGCAGGAACTGGGCTTCCTGGTGCCGCTGAAAGGCCAGCCGGGAACCTACGAGGTGGCCCGGGTCCTGAAAGCCTACGTCGACGCCCAATGGCTGGAGGAGTTCGACGCCCGACTCGCGGACTACCGCGCCTCGCTGGGCGGTTCGCCGGGGACTACCCCGGAAACCACTGCACCGGAAACTGGAGGGGAGCACCAGTGACCTCGGATCTGCAGGACAGCCTTTTCAGCCTCGCCGAACCTGCGCAGGACGCTACGGACGACGCCGGCACTCCCCCGGGCTACCGGCTGCACCGCCTGGAACTGCTCAACTGGGGCACCTTCCATCAGGGGGTGCGCACCTTCCGCCTGGACGGCGCCAACAGCCTCCTCACCGGGGACATCGGCTCCGGAAAGTCGACAGTGGTGGACGCGATCACCACGCTCCTGCTGCCCGCCAACAAGATCGAGTACAACAAGGCCGCGGGGGCGCAGAAGAAGGAGCGCAGCCTCATGTCCTACGTCCGCGGCTACCACAAGAGCACGCGGAGCACCGGCGGCGAGAACTCGAAGCCTGTGTCGCTGCGCGGAACGGGCGCGCTCACCGTGGTCCTGGCCGTCTTCCACAACGCGGTGCTGGGCAAATCCGTGACTCTCGCCATCACCCTGTGGGCCGTGCAGGAGGCGGGCCAGCCAAGCCGCTTCTACTCCCTCGCCGAGACGGACCAGTCCATCGCGGAGGACTTCTCCAACTTCGGCCAGGACCCGAGCAAGCTGAAGAAGAAACTGCGGGCCGCCGGAGTGTCCGTCCATGACACCTTCGAGCCGTACGCCGCCGCCTTCAAGAGGCAGTTCGGCATCAGCGGGAACCAGGCCATGGAGCTGTTCCACCGCACGGTGTCCATGAAGCAAGTGGAGAACATCACCCACTTCGTGCGCACCAACATGCTGGACGAGGACGACGTCGCCGCGCGCATCACCAACCTCATCCACCACTTCGATGACCTGAAGAAAGCCCACGACGCCGTACTGCGGGCCAAGGACCAGATCGCGCTGCTGGCGCCCATCCGGGACGGCGCAGCCCAGCACGCGAGGCTGACTCTGGAAGACCAGAACGCCCGGGACCAGCGGGACCAGCTGCACCCTTGGTTCACCAGCCAGCGCCTCGCCCTGAGCCTGGAACACCAGGCGGAGCTGGAGAGCACCGGAAAACGGCTGGGTGAGGAGAGCCGGCTGCTGAACACCAAGATCAGGGAACGCCGGTATGAAATAGCCGGAGTGGCAGAGGACATCCGGACCAGTGGTGGCGGAAGGCTCGCGGCCATCGACACCGACGTCGCCCGGCTGGGCACCGAAGCCGCCGCGCAGCGGGGCCGTTACCAGAACTACGCCGCGGCGGCTGCCGAGCTGGGCCTTCGTGCCCCGGAGGACAGGGTCCTTTTCGACGCCAACCGCGACGCGCTGGCCGCCGTTGAATCCGGGTTGAGCGAGCGGTACGACGAACTTCAGGCGACGCGGACCGAACTGACCATCCGGCGCAAGGAACTGGCCGAGACTGCCGCAGGGATCAAAGACGAGCTGACCAGTCTCCAGTCCAGGCAGAACCTGCTGCCGCGGCAGCAGCTGGAGATCCGGCGTCGGCTGTGCGAGGGAACGGGAGTGGCGGAAAAGGCGCTGCCGTTCGCCGGCGAGCTGCTGCGGGTCCGCGACGGCGAGGCCGGCTGGGAGGGGGCGGCCGAACGCACGCTTCACGGCTTTGCGCAGTCCCTACTGGTGCCGTCGGAGCACTATCCGGCCGTGAGCAGCTGGGTTGACGCCAACAATCTCAAGGGACGCCTGGTCTACCTGAAGGTGGGTGATTCCCAGTCCCCAAGGGCGGCGGAGCCGGGGACGCTGGCTGCCAAGATCGCCATCAAGCAGGGCACGCCGTTCCGCGATTTCCTGCAGGAGGAGCTGGCCAGCCGGTTCGACTACGTCTGCTGCGACACGATGGCGGATTTCCGCCGCTTTCCCAAGGCGCTCACCGCCAACGGGCAGCTCAAGGGCGGCCGAGGCCGGCACGAAAAGGATGACCGGCGGGAGCTGACGGACCGCCGGAACTATGTGCTCGGCTGGGACAACCAGGACAAGGTCAACCGGTTCCACGCCGAGCTGGACGAGGTCAAGGGGCAGCTCCAGGCAGCGGAGGCGCAGCTGGCCACGGTGGACCGGCAGCTGGGCGACATCGGCCGCAGGAACCAGCACCTGGGCACGGTGCGGTCGGTTTCGGATTTCGGTGAAATCAGCTGGGAACTCACCGCCCGCCGGATCGAGGAGCTCAAAGCCGAGCGCCGTGCGCTGGAGTCCGCCAGCGATGTCCTGCAGCAGCTGGCGGCCCGCGAATCGCGCCTCCAAGAGGACCTCAGGCGGCTTGAGGACAGGGCCGAGAAGAACCAGAAACGGCTTGGCGCCAATGAGGAGGCGGCCAAGGACATCGCGGAGGCCATCGACGAGTGCCGTGCGCTGCTGCGTGAGCAGCCGCTGACGGACGACGCCGGCGTACTGGCGTCCGTAGCCAGGCTCGTCGCCGCGGCGCCCGGGGAGAAGGTGCTCACCTACAAGAACACCGCGGCGGTGGAGAGTTCGGTCCGGTCCGTGCTGACGGCGTCGATTGATGCGCTGACCAAACGGCTCGCGACGGCGGCGTCCAACACCGTGCGGTTGATGGCCGATTTCCGGAACAAATATTCAAACGAAACCACGGACATCGACGCCTCGCTGGACGCGGCCAGCGACTACAACACCATGCTGGAACAGCTGGAGAAGAACGACCTGCCGCGGTTCGAGGCCCACTTCAAGGAATCCCTGAACCAGAACACCATCCACGAGGTGGTGGCGTTCAACGCCTTCCTGGACAGCCGCCGGCAGGACATCGTGAACCGTATTACCGAGATCAACCTGTCGCTGGCCACCATCGAGTACAACCGCGGCCGGCACATCCAGCTGGAGCACCAGAACAGCACTGACCTGGATGTGCGGCAATTCGGCATGGACCTGCGGGCGTGCTCGGAGGGAACCATCGGCGACGATGACCAGTACTCGGAGCAGAAGTATCTGCAGGTGGCCCGGCTGATCGAGCGGTTCCGCGGGCGGGAAGGTTTCACCACCTTGGACGAGCGGTGGACGGCGAAGGTGACTGATGTGCGGAACTGGTTCACGTTCTCCGCCTCGGAGAAGTGGACCGAAACCGGCGAGGAGTTTGAGCATTTCACCGATTCCGGCGGCGAGTCCGGCGGGCAGAAGGAGAAGCTGGCGTACACCATACTGGCCGCGGCACTGGCATTCCAGTTCGGGCTGGGGGCAGGGCAGGGCGCCGGAGGATCCAGCAGGAGCGCGGGCAAGGGGCGCAGTTTCCGGTTTGTCGTGATCGATGAGGCGTTCGGCCGAGGGTCGGATGAGTCGGCGCGGTACGGGCTGGAGCTGTTCCAGCGGATGAAGCTGCAGCTGCTGATCGTCACTCCGCTGCAGAAGATCCACGTGATCGAGCCGTTTGTGGCACACGTGGGCTTTGTGGCCAACACCAACGGCAACGATTCCCAGCTGCGCAACATGACCATCCAGGAGTACCGGGACGAGCGGGACCGCCGTGCCGGCTGACGGCCCCGGGGGCCGGGGGTCACGTGCTGAGCCGGGCCGGCAGCAGGGCTGGACCACGCTGGCGGACCTCCGCGCACTGTCGCGGAAGGCGTGGGGCAGCGGGACGCTGCTGCGCGACCTGCTGGAACCCACCGGCGCCTACCCCCGCCGTCGTTCGCTGAAGCGTCCGACGGCGGAGGGCCTCCGGAGTGATTACGCTGCTGCCCGTGCGTGGGCGGCTGAGCTGTTTTCCGCGGTCGGTGACTTCAGCCTGGAGACTGCCGAGGTGGGCCGCAACACAGTCGGTTCCAACCATCTGCCGGCGGCCGCGGTGTTTGCGTCCGCGGAGGACGAAATATCCTTTGGGGGCAAGTCGAAGGAGGCCGCCCGGTTCGTGGAGCTTGCCGAGGCGATATCCGCCTTGGACCCTGGCTTCCGCGTGTGGGCTCTGAAGCGGCCGCTTCTGCTGGTGGATCTCGGTGCGGAAGCGTTGACAGCGGCCCGCGTGGCGCTCTGGCTCCGCGACAATCCCGAGCCCGGCGTCTACGTCCGGCAGCTCAGCCTGCCGGGAGTGCACACGAAGTTCATTGAGAACCACCGGAAGGTGATCGGCGAGTTGGTGCAGGCCCTGCGCGCCGAGCCCACGAACCTGGTTGAGTCCGTGGACGAGGCGCTTCCGGACATGCCTGCCGAGCCCGGTTCGCTGCTCGGGCAGCCAGCTGCACGGACCCCCGGCGCCCGGTTCGCGGCGAGGCACGGTTTCCTGCACCAGCCCGAGCTTGTCAGGTTCCGGGCGCTCGATCCCGGGATGCCGTTGCTGGGCGACGCGCGAGACCTCACCGTCACGGCCGGGGCGTTTGGCTCGCTCCGGCTTCCCGTGGGGACGGTGATCGTCACCGAGAACCTGGTGAACTTCCTGGCCCTTCCCGATCTTCCCGAGACCCTGGCAATTTATGGTGGCGGGTACGGGTTCTCGTCCCTGCGCGATGCCGGGTGGCTGCGGGACTGCGAGGTCCTGTATTGGGGCGACCTGGATACCCACGGCTTCCGGATCCTGGACGAGCTGCGGGCTGTTCATCCCCACGTGGCCAGCGTGCTGATGGATGAGGCCACGCTGCTGGAACATCGGGAGGTGTGGGGCAGCGAGCCATCGCCGTCGCGGGCGGTTCTCAGCAGGCTGAACCCGGACGAGTCAACCCTCTATGAAGCGCTGGGGAGCAATTCGTTCGGCAAGTCCATCAGGCTGGAGCAGGAGCTGATCAGCTGGGACTGGGCGCTGAAACACCTCGGCGGTTGAGACGCGGCCAGAAGGAGCCGCGCTGACATACGCTCCCCTCCCCTACGGCTCCCCCTGTGCAGTTCGCGTGTGACCCGTCTGCCGGGACCTCCGGCCCTGCCGGCGCGTCGTGAGGGTGGCGAGAATCGACTCGGAACGGAGCGATGATGAACCCGCAACAGAAGACTCTCCCGGCAACGCGTCCGCGCCCGACCGTCGGTTCGGCGATCTGGCCGAAACTGTCGATCGTGGCCGCCGTGCTTGGGGCCGCCGGCAGCGTGATCGGGCTGACGGTGGGGAGCATCTACGCACACTTGACCCCGTACTTCCTGCCGCAGGCGCTTGCCCAGGATGCGGGCGACATCGCGGTCGCGGCGCCCACTATCCTGATCAGTGCCGCGCTGGTCCTGCGCGGTTCAGTCCGCGCGTATCCGGTCTGGCTCGGAGCGCTCGGATTCACCGTCTACAACTACGTGATCTACACCTTCTCGGTCCCGTTCGGACCGCTGTTCCCGCTCTGGGTCGCCGTGTTCGGGCTCTGCCTGTTCGCGCTGATCGGCGGGGTGGCCTCGGCCGATCACCACCGCGTTGCCGCACATTTCACCCGGAGGCGGACCGTCGTCGTCGCGGCCTGGTTCGTCATCGGGGCTGCGGTGCTGTTCGTCGCGCTGTGGCTCTCCGAGGACATCCCGGCCCTGCTCAACGGAACGACGCCGACAAGCGTCACCGACATGGGACTCCCGACCAACCCGGTCCACGTCCTGGACTACGCGTTCTTCGTCCCGACGGCGGTCGTTGCCGGCATCCGGCTGCTCCGGGGCCGGGCCTCCGCCTACCTGATCGCGCCCGCATTCCTCGTTTTCGTCGTGCTCACCTGTGTCCCGATCCTGATCACCCCGTTCGTGCAGACGGCCCGGAGCGAGGCGGCGGCCTGGGCCCTCGTGATCCCGATTGGCGTTCTCGCCGCCGCGACGCTCGCCATGCTGGTCCAGCTTCTCAGGACGGTCCGGCCGGAGCGACCCGGACGATCGTTTTGACGTGTCTTGTATCGACAATGCAGCCCTATTCGAGGCCGAGGGTGTCGCCCACATTCAGGTGCTGCAGGCGTGTGGCATCGGCGAGGACGTCGAGGCGCGTGATCCTGCCGTCCACGATTGTGAACGCCATGATGGAGACGACCCGTCCGTTCAGTACCGCGGCTACGCCGGGACGCCGGTCGATCAGGATGGGCCTCGAGTGAGCGGCCAACCGCGCCGACAGGACCGCCTGCTCCGTGATGGCCTGCGCGCCTTCGATGACTTGGCTGCTCGCGCCATAGTCGGCGCGCAGCACGGCGTCATCATCGAGCAGGCCGAGCAGCGCCGTGAAGTCGCCGTGTTGGGCCGCAACCAGCCAGGCTCCGACGAGCTCGCGCGCATGTCGCGGTGTGGGCTGGACCGTGGCGTGCGCACTCTGGAGGCGCCGCCGGGCGCGGGAGGCTAGCTGGCGGACCGCGGCTACCGACCGGTCGAGCACTTCGGCGATCTCCTCGAACGGGCAACGGAAGACATCGTGCAGGACGAACGCCACCCGCTCGGCCGGACTGAGAGTTTCGAGGACGACGAGGAGGGCCACGCTCACCTGGTCGCTGCGCTCGGCTTCCATCGCTGGGTCGCCGGTCAGCGCGACGGGCTCATCCCCCCACGGCTCGACCTGCCAGGAGCGTTCGCGCGTGCGACGGGGCGCCCGCAGCAGGTCAAGGCTCACCCGGGAGACCACCGTCGTCAGCCAGGCATCGAGATTTTCGATCTTATCGACGTCGGCGCGCTCCAGGCGCAGCCACGTCTCCTGCACCACGTCCTCGGCGTCGGCGCCCGATGAGAGCAGCCGGTTGGCGATCGCCACCAGTCGTGGCCGGGCGTTCTCGAAGCGCCGAGCGAGAATTCTCTGATCGGTCATGTCACATCCTCATCGTCTCAATCGTCACCATACCGACGAGACACGCGGCCTCGACGTGACATCGAACAGGGAGTCGAACCATGAATACACCCATCCTCGTAACCGGAGGCACCGGCACCATAGGCAGCAGGGTCGTCCCGATCCTACGAGCCGCGGGCATGACCGTCCGCATCCTCAGCCGTCACCCGCGCCCCGACGAGTCCGGCATCGAACACGTCGAAGGCGACACGGTCGCCGGTGCCGGCCTCCAACCGGCGCTGAAAGGAGTGCACACCGTGTTGCATCTCGCTGGCGGCGCAAAAGGGGACGACATCGCGGCGCGCAATCTGGCGGACGCGGCCAAGTCGGCCGGGACCGGTCACCTCATCCTCATCTCCGTGGTCGGCGCGGACAAGATGCCGATCGGGTACTTCCGCGCGAAGGCGTCGTCCGAGCGGACTATCGCGGAGTCCGGTGTTCCATGGACGGTGGTGCGCGCCGCGCAGCTGCACGGTTTCGTCCTCCCAGTGGTGAAGGGGCTCGCCCGAATGCCACTCACCCCGGCACCGCGTGGCCTGCGCTTCGAGCCGGTGCACGTCGACGAGGTCGCCGCCCGCCTGGCCGAACTCACCCTCGCGGAACCAGCCGGCCGTGTGGCCGATATCGCCGGGCCGGAAGTGCTCGACATCCTGCAACTGCTCGCCACCTACTCGGACTTCTTCGGCCACCGTCACCCGAGGCTGCCCATCCGCCTACCCGGAGCGATCGGCCGCGCCTACCGGGCCGGCGAGAATCTCGCCGGCCCGGGGGCGCAGCGCGGGGTGCGCAGCTGGGCAGAGTTCCTCGCCGTGCAAAGTGCGGCCGCGCAAACAGCATCCACAATTGAGGAGAACCGGCGCGCATAGGAATTTGGCAACACCGGACCGGTGCTCGATGAACGCCGGCCCGCCCGCCGAGCACAACCTCGCGAGGTTTCAGTGCGTAAAGCCTGGTTTCAGGAGGTCCGTCCACCGTTTCCTTCACGGGCGCGTGTGGGCCCGGGTCAGTTCACGCATCGCCTCATAATGGGGTTGGTCCATGAATGCGCCGAACCATTTCCATGGAACCCCGGAAAGGATGACGTCGCCACTCATCACGGACCCGTCGCGGTAATCGCCGGCCGGAGGCCGGGGAATGCCCTTGGCGATCACCTCACCGATGTCTGCGCTAAACGCTGAGGCTTTCTGCGCTGTGAGGACATTAAACAGATTCGGCCGCACCCTGGCCGGTCCCTGTCTGAAAGGACTGGGAACTTCGCTGTCGGTATACAGGGGCGGCGCGGTGGCCATGAACTCTCGCGTCGGCAGCTCCCCTGTCTCCTCCAACAGCAGCAGTTCCACCACCGGGTTTTGGGTGCCTTTTGGCCAGCCGGGTTTATGCCCTACCACCACCACGATCGCGCGCTTACCGCCCGGAGACCGCAGCAGCACAGCATCACCGACGTCAAACGCCACGCCGTGCGGCACCGGACGCTTCAAACGCTTCGGTGCCGGCTGCGGTCCGGTCAGCTTCGTCCGTAGCCTCTCCAGCACGTGCTGCCGCTGCTTCGCCAGGCCAGCGTCCTCCTCTTCCCAGCGGGCAACGTCGCCCCCGCGGTCAAGGATGTCCAGTGCCGTCTCCCGCACGTCGGGACCCAACCGGCCGGTCTCATGCTGGGCCGCGGCCAAGGCAAGCCAAAACACCACAGCGTCGTCCGGGTCGTCCGCCTGCGCCGCATAAGAATTGATGAGCTTTGCCGTCAGTTCCTCGGGCGGGATTCTGTCGATGATCCCTTCCCGCCAGTCCGCCCGCACATCAGCGGCCACGTCATCGGAAAAAATCGCAGTGCCCCAGCTACCCATACAGACAGCATAAACACGACCACGTAACCATCACCGGTTTCAGCGGATGCCGTCAGACAGGGAGATCAGAGCCCCATGCGACCTTTTAACCCGACACGGATTAGCTACTCGCCCTCAGCAACCTCATCGTTTGCCGTTTCCTCGATCCAGTCGATTGCCTCATCCGAGAGGAAAAAACCCTCCGGAACGTTGTCCCCAACCCAGGAAGCATCTGCTGTGGGTGCGCCCGCCACAGCCGTGATCTGATCCAGAATGTTCGGCGGCACGACGTCACCGTTGTTGTTGATCAGCCATTGCCGGGTCGACGAGTCCAGCCTTGACCACCACTCTTCAATGCGCATGGCCTTATTCTGACACGGCAGATATAGCGAGTGGCAGTGCCGCCACCTGGATCGTTTTCCGGACCGGGTACTGCTGTTGCAGATGCTTGGCATAGACGGCGTTGATGGCTTCAAAGTCCTCGTAGTCCGTCAGATAGATCGTGGTGCGCAGGAGATTCGACATGTTCAGGTCAAGTTCGCCCAGCAGTGACTCCAGGTTAGTCATCATCGCCTCGCACGGTTCTGCGACATTGTCAGAAGGGAGCGATCCGTCATCCTTCTGCTGACCGATGATTCCAACGGTGTTGAAGGGACAGCGGGAGCAACAGCCGAGGGCTCCGATCAGGCGTTGATTCACGCTGAGCCTGCCCGCGGCGCTCGGCAACTGGAACACACACCCCTGAGTTTGGATCTGAAGTTTGGTGTTCACCTGGCCGGAGGGGTTCCGTAGCCAGGCATCTCCCAGCGTTTGGGTTCCGGAGGGCCTAACCCATCGAGAGGCCAGAGTCGAAGACGCCAGACGTCCCCTGGTTTCGTTGAGCCGGGCCAGCCGTAGTTGACGAACCCGCGACCGCTCGCCTCCAGGACATAGTGCCCCGCGGGGATAGCGAAATCGACGCTATTCAAGGTCGGTGATACAAGAGTGATCAGACCCCTCTTGTCGACGTCCATGCGGTCTTCTGACACCTGTTGCCAGAGATCCCGGTCGGTAGGCGGCCGAGCATCCCAGATCTCGACGTCTACGGCAGTCTCGAAGTTATTCTGATGGGGACTGAGGATCAGAACGGTGCCGCAGTTTCCGCTGCTCGGCGGTTTTGCCTCGGCCTGAGCGAGGAGTTCCAAAGTGTCGGTATCCCGAATGCTGCCTGTCACGGTGAACTGCCCGTAATCAATCGCAAGCGTAAGCCGGTGATTGGTGAGTCGGTGTGCAGCGATTTGGATCATCCTCTCACTTTCCCCTATCGCACTATCCCGAATGAGCCTACGCCTGTGACTTCTAGCTTCGCGGCTTCACGCCTTGAACGACGCCAGCGCCGCATGCGGGAACGTCCAACGGGACACCCCGGCACTCCTGGCTTTCGTGATCAAACGCTTCCTGCCGAGGGGATGCATGGGTGACTATTTCAGGGACCTTTGGCCAAGGGCAGCCGTCGTGGCGATGATGAGCGCGACAATCACTACGCAGTTGAAGCCTGCTGCTGCTCCCCAGGAGTCGATGGCTGTTCCAGCGAGGGCAGCGGCGGCGGCGATGCCGGCCGTGCTGGCGGAGTTCATCCAGGTGAAGGCCTGGGTCAAGATCCGTGGTTCCATTTTCCGTTCGGTGAGGGCTTAGGACAGCACCATCATGGGTGCGATCGCTACACCGACCAGGGCAAGGAGCCCGGCAAGAGACCACACCGTGTCCGTCACCATGAGGATGGCTGTTGCGACCGCGAAGTAGACCGCTGTTCCTAGCAGGAGGCGCTCGGGTCGATACTTCCACCGTCGGGTGCCGGTGATAAGCCCGCCGAGCAGGCTGGCCACGCTCATCACGCCGTAGAGCACACCCCCAAGCTGTGGGATTGCATGCTCAACGGTGAAAGCTGTCACCGACAGCTGTATGGAGCCGAAGAACATTCCCAAACCGATATTCAGCGCCAACAGGGCGAAAAAAGCCGAGACCAGCATTCCTCTGTCGAGGACCTTCGCCAGCGGGTGCGCGCCAAACGGCGGCGCAGTCTTTCGTTGGGCCGCAAGAGCGAGCCCGCCGAGGACGACAAATGCAGCTGCGCAGACCGATCCGGCGATGGGATGGACAAAAGCAACAATCAAACCCACCAAGGCGGGTCCGGCAAGGAAAGCGACATCATTCGCTACCGCTTCCAGGGAGAATGCGGCCGTCAGTCGCGTCCTATCCAGGAGGTGGCTCCATCGAGCCGCTGACAAGGCGCCCAGCTGCGGGATAGAGGCGCCGGCAACGACTGCCGACAAACAGGTTCCGATAAATGACACATCCGAAACCACAGAAGCAACCAAGGCAGCGACAGCGAGGGCATGCACAAGGAGCAGCGGTGGCAGCATCCGCGTCTGGCCGCGGTGATCGATGTGCCGGGCGATCTGTGGTCCCACAAGTGCCTCGCTTATGGCGAACGCGCCCGTGACCACGCCTGCGGAGGCGAATGAGTCAGTGTAATGCTGGACGAGCCAAAGGATGCCCAGCCCCGTCATGGCAATACCGAGCCGACCAACCCCGGCAGCGAAGAAGAACTTCGCTGCACCCTCCGCGCGAAGCACGTCCTGATATCTCTGAACGCCTCGTAGATTCGCAGACGGTGGTTGATTTGCCCGATCGTCAATGATTGGCACTCTACAGAGTCCTGTTTCGGTGCGGCCGGGGTGAATCAATCGCCAGAAACGTCGGGTCTGGACACTTCGATTGATCACCTGCAGGATCCATCAGAGGAGTGCCCCATGGGCAAACCACCCCTGCATCGCCACGCAGATTGGCTGAAACGGGATCAGCCCTGCGCAATACTCCGCGGAGGAGGCGCGAATGTCAATGGCTACGGCGGCTTGCGCCTGCCTGCAACGGCGCAGCCGTCACCTCAAATGACCATAAAGTGGCGGACGGCTGCCTGTCCATAACCCTCGTGCCCAGGGCCGTGGGATTAGGCCAAGCCCTCACTCCCTGGCTCTGCGCGCCATTTAGCGAGCACAAAACGCCACCAAAAAGCGCCGAAAGTCACAGCCGTCGGATGGTCGGTGGAGTAATGCGACACGGTCGCCAGATACCATCGATACTGTGGCCCACTACGAAGAAGTTTCGATCACGTTGACCCCCGTCACGGACGAAATCCTGGAACAGCTTGTTGCTGCGGCAACAACCGATGCCGCAGCTGACGAAGTCACGCCAGCGCTTTCGCCTGGAACCCAGTGGACTATGGACAGAATCGAGTGGCTTCGCAACTACCACCGCTCCAATCAGACAGGCCCTGACGGACCCGGCCACGAATGGACGTGGGCTGTCATTAGATCGGGGGTCGTTTGTGGTTCAGTTCGTTTGAAAGCCAAAGGAACGACAGGCATTTTTGAGACTGGAATTTGGTTGACCAAAGACGTACGCGGCCATGGTGTCGGGCGCGGGGCGATGGCTGCTGTTATCAAGAACGCGGCTGTACAGGGTGCCCGTGAATTGAGTGCGGACACCGCTGCTGGCAACTTCGGTGCGCTCAGTTTGCTGGCTCATCTGGGATTCCAACTCGCCCCGGCTGATGCCGCCGGTCGCGTTCAGGCGAGGGTCGTCCTCGACCCCAAGGATTGCCTGAGCTAATGCCCGCGCAGCGTGCCCTCACCGGACGTTTCGGTCTGACCGGGCACTTCGTTGACATGCCTGAAGGTGTCCGGACAGCCGCCTATCGGCGTCGGTAGTTCCGGATATGCAGGTAGGCCATGACTATCAGCAGCGGAACGTGGATGGCCGGCATGTTGTGGGCGAACCATTTCGGAAGGTAAATGTCCGTCACCGCGCCGTTTTCGGCCCCGTAGTGTTTGGCGAGCTGCGTGAGCGGACACCGGAATCCGTTGCCGGCGAACACCAGAGATTCGCCCGCTATCACCGCCGCAGCCATGCCGACTCGTCTGTCAGTGCGCCCAATCACCCCCTTGTAGAGCACGTAGACAACGCATGACTCAATCGAAAGCCATGCCAGTGTGTGGAATGTTTTGATGACAGCGACAGCGGCTGGATGAGGCTTGGACGCTGCCTCGGAGTGGTTTCTCGTATTCGCAATGCGACGCGATGCGCTCCAAGGCCGTGAATGGCCCGACGTCCTAGTCGGGGACATTTTCGTCCTACCCTTCTGTGCGTGAACTCGGCCGATCTCCATACGACTGCACCTCCTGATTCGGAACACAGCGTCGCTCGATACCTGGCTCTGTTCCTCAATTGTGGAACCTGCCGGTCTCCCGGTACTAGAGGCTTATCGGCTAACGCGGACCGAAGGCTATGGCATCCGGACCATGGGCAGTTACGGTGGCTCCATGAGGGACAGGACGCTGCCGATCATATGCGGGACGACAGAGTCCAATGACGCCCTCGACCACTACGAGACGGAAGGCTGGCGCCGTGCGGAAACTGATCTACGGCATGAATCTAACCCTGGACGGCTACGTCGCCGCAGCCGGCGACGACATCGGCTGGAGCGGCCCGAGCGACGAACTGTTCCAGTGGTGGCTCGACCAGGAGCGGGCTAGCAGCCTGTCGCTGTACGGCCGCAAGCTCTGGGAGACCATGAGCTCCTACTGGCCGACCGGCGACCAGCAGCCCAATGCAACCCTGGCGGAGATCGAGTTCGCGCGGAACTGGCGGGACACGCCGAAGGTGGTGTTCTCCTCGACGATCGAGAAGGTCGACTGGAACACCCGCCTGGTCACCGGCGACGCGATCGCCGAGATCAACCGGCTCAAGGCCGGGGACGGCGGCCCGATGAGTGTCGGCGGCGCAACGCTCGCCGGGGCGGCCATGCGGGCCGGCCTGATCGATGAATACGCGCTGGCCACCTATCCGGTTCTGGTGGGCGGCGGCACTCCGTTCTTCACCTCGCTGGACAGCTGGGTGAACCTGAACCTGGTGGAGACGCGGACGGTTCCCGGCGGCGTGGTCCTGACCAGGTACGAGACGAGGCGCTGAGCGCGATTCCTCCGCGCGGTCGGGAGAGTACTCCACCACCAGCGGCCCCACGTCGACGGACAGCAGCATAGCTGCCCTCCTGGAGACCGATGGTGGGCATGCCCAGCGAGACCTTCTGCCTGGCGGTGCCCGGGTGAACGCCCGATATCGCGGAGCGGCTCGTGAGCGCGCTCACTTGATCGCGGCTAACAGCCCACCCACGCAAAACGCTCGACCGTGAACCCCAGCCGAGCGCCTGCGTGATCTACCAAGAACCTCCTAGCCGCCAGTGGTGTTCCAACGACCGCTAGAACCGGCCACGCTCCCGCCGTCGTCCGCTCTTGTTTCGCCTGAGCCAGGCGAATTAGCCGATGGGCTCAGCCATCTGCTCCACGACGTACTGGGCGTCCACCGAGGATCCGCTGACGGGATCCGTCATTTCGACCTTCCAGCTGCGGGCGAACTGGTCCACGCCGTGCGTCATGGCCACCGTGCCGGAGATCAGGATGGTGCCGGGCTGGTTGAGCCCGCGCTCGGTGAGGACGTCCAGCCAGTAATCCGGGCTCAGCAGTGCTGCCAGTGAGCTGTCCTGGATGAGTGTGTCAGGGGTGTTGCCCTCCCCCACCCATCCCTTCAGCGTGATCTGGTCCAGGTGGTTACGCACGTCATCGAGCCGCCAGGCCTTCCGTCCCAGAACGTCGGGGCTCGCGTTCTTGCTCCAGGCCACGCCGTGGACCTCAAGCTCGCGGTCTGTGTGGTCGCACGCGACGGTAAGGAGCACGCCGTCCTCGGTAATGACCAGCGCCCACTCAGCCTCCCCGGAGGTTCGGCCGTGCTGCACGCGGACTTCGGAAACCTGCTGCGCCAGGTAGGGCGACACGGGGTACAGAGCCGGGGTGGTGGCGGGACCCGGGACGCCCAGGTCAGCCAGTTCGGCGATGTGGGCCTGCACTTCGGCCTGTTCACGCCCTGCGTAGCCTGCATTCAGGAGGTGCTTGACCTGTACCTCCCGGGTGCTGCCGTCGGGAAGTTCGAAGCTCAGAGTAGTCATATTCCATCCGTCCTTTGAGTGTCCTGCTGGAGAAATTTACAAA
The DNA here is from genome assembly GCA_036565085.1 of Arthrobacter sp. Taxonomy (GTDB): domain Bacteria; phylum Actinomycetota; class Actinomycetes; order Actinomycetales; family Micrococcaceae; genus Arthrobacter. Next base: position 10,719 of record DATCNU010000025.1, on the reverse strand, counting down.
CCGGAAACCGGAAACGGTCGCCAATGTACATCTAGTATGCGTAATGTATACATCTAACGCCAACGTGACAGGCGTCACCCGTAAAAATCTCGTGGAGGACAACACCATGGCCAACGTCCCAGTTCCGGCTTCCAGCGCAGCGCCGCGCCCGGACAAGCCAATTCACCCTAAGGGCCTGTATAAGGCCTTCGCAGCCAGCCTCACCGGCACAGCCCTCGAGTGGTACGACTTCGCTGTCTACTCGGCCGCGGCCGCTGTCGTATTCCCGATCGTTTTCTTCCCGTCGTCCGATCCCCTGACCGGCACCATCCTGGCGTTCTCGACCTACGCGGTGGGCTACGTGTCCCGGCCCGTGGGCGGCATCATCTTCGGCCGGCTCGGCGACCGCATCGGCCGCAAAAAGGTCCTCGTGACAACGCTGGTGATCATTGGCGTGGCCACGGTGCTGATCGGCACGCTGCCAGGCTACGCCAGCATTGGCATCGCCGCCCCGTTCCTCCTGGTACTGCTGCGCTTCGCCCAGGGCGTGGGCGTAGGCGGCGAATGGGGGGGCGCCGTGCTGCTTTCCAGCGAATACGGCGATCCCCGCCGCCGCGGATTCTGGGCTTCGGCAGCGCAGGTGGGGCCGCCCGCGGGCAACCTTCTGGCGAACGGCGCACTGGCCGTCCTCACCCTGGCCCTGACTGAAGAACAGTTCATCAGTTTCGGCTGGCGCATCGCGTTCCTGGTCTCGGCACTGCTGGTCGGTTTCGGGCTCTGGATCCGACTGAGGCTCGAGGACACCCCGATTTTTAAGGCTATCGAGGCGCACGGCGAACAGCCCTCAGCCCCCATTCGCGAGATCTTCAGCAAGGAACTTCGTCCGTTGGTCGCGGCCACGCTCTGCCGCGTGGGGCCGGATGTCGTCTATGCCCTCTTCACTGTTTTCACACTCACCTACGGCATACAGGTCCTGGGCTACCAGCGCAGCCAGGTACTGACGGCGGTCCTGATCGGCTCGGCATTCCAGCTGTTCATGATCCCCCTCGCGGGTGCGGTCTCGGACCGCTTCAACCGCCGGATGGTCTACGGCACGGCAGCAGCGCTCGGTGCAGTCTGGGCCTTCCTCTTCTTCGTCGTCCTCGGCGGCAAGAACGAACCAATGCTCATCATTGGAATTGTGCTCGGCCTGATGACCCACTCGTTCATGTACGGCCCGCAGGCCGCATTCATCGTCGAACAGTTCTCCCCGCGGCTGCGCTCCACGGGCAGCTCGCTGGCATACACGTTCGCCGGCGTGATCGGCGGCGCCATCGCGCCCCTGATGTTCACCCTGCTGCTATCCCAGTTCGGCACGTGGATTCCGGTGGCCATCTATGTGTTGATAGCCCTCGTCGTAACCCTTATCGGCCTCGCCCTCGGCCGGAACCCCAACACTACAGAGGACGAGGACTACCAGCTCCTGCTCGAAGGCGCCACTGCCCCCCGCGAGGAGGTCGGCATCGCCGGGAACCGCTAAGTGCGCAGCAGGAGGTCCCGGGTGACGGCGAGGTGATGGTCGATCGCTTGCTGGGCCCTTGCAACATCACCGGACACCAGGGCATCCAGAATGCCCTGGTGTTCGGCACAGACATCCTGGCGCCGGCCGGAAGTTCGGAAGAGCGCCGAAACGCCGACCAGGATCTGGCGGACGTGCAGCTTGCTGTAAGTACGCGAGATCAATGCATTGCCCGCGGCGTCGATCAGTTGCTGATGAAAAAGCGTGTCCAGCCGAATGAACTCCCGGGCCGCTTCGGGCGCAGAGGTGTCGGGCAGGGCTGCCTGCAGGTCCAAGGTTCCCTGCATGTCCTTAGCCGGCACGGCCCCCTCGGCGATGACCAGGCGGGCGGCGTAGCTTTCCAGGACGCCGCGGAGTTCCATCAGTTCGGAGATCTCCCGGCCCGTCACCGGAGGCACGTAGGCCCCGCGTTGCGGAATCAGTTCCACCAGGCCGTCGGAAACAAGCAGCAGGAGGGCCTCCCGGACCGGAGTTCGCGAGACGCCAATCTCGGCAGCCAACTCCTGCTCGTTCAGGAACTTCCCCTGCATCTGCGGGTCGACCAGGATGTTTTCCCGCAGGTATGCATACGCCTTCTCGCGGCCGGACGCCGCTGTCCCCGAACTTTTTCGCATACATTATGTATACAACAGACTGGAGTAATTTCATGCGTTTAGCAGTGGCCCAAATCATCACAGGAGCCGATCTGGCTGCCAACCTGGAGCTGATTCGAGAATACGCCACGGGCGCCAAAGCCGCCGGAGCCGAGCTTGTGGTGTTCCCTGAAGCCGCGATGCGCGCCTTCGGCAACAGCCTGGCCGACATTGCGGAGCCGCTGGACGGACCGTGGGCAACCTCCGTCCGCAACATCGCGCGGGAGCTGGACATCGCGGTGGTGGCCGGCATGTTCACCCCCGGAGAAGGCGGCCGCGTGCGGAACACCCTGCTGGTCACCGGCCCGGGGATCGAGACGTCCTACGACAAGATCCACCTCTTTGATGCCTTCGGTTTCGCCGAGTCCGATTCGGTGGACGCCGGCACGTCACCCGTCACCTTTGAACTCAACGGCACGGTCATCGGCCTCGCGACCTGTTACGACGTGCGCTTCCCTGCCCTCTTCACGGCCAACGCCCGGATCGGGGCCCAGGTCAACATTGTCTGCGCCTCGTGGGGCGCCGGCGAAGGAAAGGCGGAACAATGGGACCTGCTGGTCCGGGCCCGCGCCGTGGACAGCACCACATTCGTAGTGGCCTGCGGCCAGGGCGATCCCGCCAGCATCGGCCTGTCGGCTGCCGGCGCCGCCCCAACCGGGATCGGCCACAGCGCCGTGGTATCGCCGCTCGGCTCCCCCATGGTTAAGTTGGGCGGCGAACCGGACCTGGCCGTCGTGGACATCGACCCGGCCGTCATCACCGACGTCCGGGGAAAACTGCCTGTGCTCGCCAACGCACGGACTCTCTAGCCGCCCACGCAGGTACCGGAGCACACGACGGCGGGACCCTGGGTTCTCGCGGTCGCTGCAACACCCGAGTTCTGCTCTCAGCGACCTCTCTCCGGAAGCGCCGCGAAAAGACCGCCATTTATCGCCGCGAGTCACAGGGAGTGCTATTTGTAACCCTTCAGCCCGAAAGGGGATCGCTTTATCGGGACGCCTCGAAGAGAATGAGATCTGACCGACCGTCGTCCGCGGTCAGGTGGCGCGTCACCCGACCCGCGCTCAGACCCGCGCGCGGTCCCGTCGCCGTCGCCGCGGGGCCACCTTGACCGGCGCGCTGAAGCGGTAGGCCCGGCGGGCGATGTGGTGGGTTTCGTGCCGGCGGCGGACGATGACCGGCCCCGTCGGTATCTGTTGGGCGCTCCGGGAGAAGAACCACTGCTTGGCGATTTCCACCAGGACCAGGTACACCACGATCATCCCCATCAGAGCCAGGAAGAACGGGACCGGGAGCGGATCGAAGCCCAGGATGCCCTGCAACGGCGAGAGCGGCAGGAATATACCAAACGCCACCACGCCCAGCGAAGCCCCAATCAGTCCCGCGGAAGGCCGGCTCCGCAGGAACGGAACCCGCCGGGTCCTGATCGCGAAGATGATGAGGGTCTGCGTCGCGATGGATTCGATGAACCAGCCCGCCCGGAACTCCCCCGGCACGGCGTCGAACGCGAACAGCATCAGCGCGAACGTGGCGAAGTCGAAGACGGAGCTGATCGGCCCGAAGAGGAACATGAACCGCCGGATGAAGGCAATGTTCCAGTGCGACGGCGCCCGCAGCTGTTCCTTGTCCACGCGGTCCCCCGGGATGGCCAGCTGGCCGGAGTCGTAGAGCAGGTTGTTGAGCAGAATCTGGCCCGGCAGCATGGGCAGGAAGCTCAGCACCACCGACGCCGTGGCCGCACTGAACATGTTGCCGAAGTTGCTGGACGTGCCCATCAGCACGTACTTGATGGTGTTCGCAAAGATCCGCCGGCCCTCCATCACGCCCTCGGCCAACACCCCCAGATCCTTGTCCAGGAGCACGACGTCGGCGGCGTCCTTCGCCACGTCGGTGGCACTGTCCACGGAGATGCCGATGTCCGCCTTGTGCAGGGCCAGGGCGTCGTTGACGCCGTCGCCCATGAAGCCCACGGACCCGCCGCTCAGGCGCAGCAGCGCGATGATGCGCGCCTTCTGCTCGGGCGAGACGCGGGCGAAGATGGTGGCTTCCCGCGCGGAGGCGGCGAGCTCGGCGTCGGACAGCTTCTCGATGTCGGCGCCGGTCAGCGTCCCGCCGGACAGCACGCCAACCTCGGCGCAGACCTTCTCGGCGACCTTGGCGTTGTCCCCGGTGGCGATCTTCACCGAGATTCCCAGCGTCGCCAGCTGGTCCAGGGACGCCTTGGCGTTGGCCTTGGGCCGGTCCAGGAAGATGAGGAAGCCGGCCAAAACCAGGTCGCGCTCGTCGTCCGGGGTGATGTTGGCCAGCCCCGCGGCGGGCCGGGTGGCCACCGCCACCACCCGGGAGCCGGCGTCGAACTGTTCATCCAGCATGGCCTGCACGGCGGGCGGGGTGGGCCCGCAGAGGGCCAGGACGTCCTCCGGGGCGCCCTTGGTGACCAGGCGCGCGGGGCCGCCGTCCTCCCGCACCAGCACGCTGGTTCGCCTGCGCTGGTGGTCGAAGTCGATCAGGTCCAGGCGCTCGAAGCGGGCCGGATCAAAGCCCGCCGCCTTGGGGCTGTCCCAGAGGGCCGCGTCCAGCGGGTTCTGCCCGGTGGAGGAGAGTTTGGCCTCGGTGTAGTCGGTCTCGGTGGCCAGCAGCCCCAGGGTGAGGAGGCCGTCGTCGGACGTCTCCGGGGTGACCGGAAGCGCGCCGGTGAAGCTGATCCGGCCCTCGGTCAGCGTTCCGGTCTTGTCGGTGACCAGGATGTCCATGTCCCCCAGGTCCTCGATGCAGACCAGCCGTTTGACCAGCACCTTCCGCTTGGCCAGCTGCCGGGTTCCGGTGGCCAGGCTGGTGCTGACGACGGCGGGGAGCAGCTGCGGCGTGATGCCCACCGCGATCGCCAGCGAGAACAGCAGCGACTCGATGAGCGGGCGCTGCAGCAGCAGGTTGGCGATGAAGATCAGCGTGGTGAGCCCGATGGCCACCTGCAGCAGCAGGAAGGAGAAGCGTTTGAGCCCGAGCTGGAATTCGGTCTGCGGCTGCCGTTCGCCCAGGCCGAGGGCGATCCGGCCGAATTCTGCGCGGCCGCCGGTGGCCACCACCACGCCGGTGCAGCCGCCGGACTGGATGACGGTGCCCATGAAGACGCAGGAGGCGAGGTCGCCCAGGGACAAGCCGGCCGCCACCGGCGCCGGGTCCTTGGCGGCCGGCAGGGACTCACCGGTCAGGATGCTTTCGTCGCAGAGGAGGTTCTTGGTGGTCAGGAGCCGGATGTCGGCGGGGATGATGGCGCCCAGGGACAGATGAACGACGTCGCCGGGCACCAGCGCGGTGACGTCCACCTCCTTCGTGGTCCCCTCGCGGAGCACCACGGCGCGGTGGGTGACCCGGGAGTGCAGTGCCTCGGAGGCCCGCTCGGCGCGGAACTCGTTGGTGAAGCCCAGCCCCACGCTGACCAGCAGGATCACGCCGATCACGATCGAGTTGGTGGCGTCGCCCAGGAACAGGGACAGCCCGGCGGTGATGAGCAGCAGGATGAGGATGGGGCTGGCGAACTGACGTCCCAGGACCGCCCAGCCGTTGGCGCGGTGGGTGCGGACGGCGTTGGGTCCGAGTTCGGCGAGGCGGGCGGCGGCTTCCTGGTCGGACAGGCCTTCCGGTCCGGAGGCCAGCTGTCCCAGCACCTGCTCGGCGGGCAGGGCTGCGGCGGCGGTGATGGGCAGCTGGAGGGAGCTCCGCTCCCGGACGTTCAGGACTGGCATGCGGATCCGTTCGGCCACGTGGATCTTCGGATAGTCGGTTTACGGCTAAGCGTACGACGCAAAGCTGGATGAATCTTTTTCCCGGCGAGCCATCCGGGATGGCGGGTGCTCCGAACCACAGGCGTAACCCCTGGATCAGCAGGTGATGACCATCCGCTGATCCGCCCTTTGATCCGAAAATCCATCTCGCATTCAGGAGATCATCATGGCAACACACACCAGCACCGGCATTGCAGTCCGCACCAACGTCCAGAAGGCATCGATGGTTGTCGGTGCCGTGTTCCTGCTGGTCGGGATCCTGGGCTTCGTCCCGGGAATCACCGGCAACTACGACCAGCTGGGCTTCGCCGGCCACCACTCCGAGGCCATGCTGCTGGGCCTCTTCCAGGTCTCGGCCCTGCACAACATCGTCCACCTGCTCTTTGGCGTGGCCGGCCTGGCCCTGGCTCGGTCCGCCGCCGGCTCCCGCGCCTTCCTGCTCTACGGCGGCATCATCTACCTGGTGCTGTTCGTCTACGGCCTGGTGGTGCCCGAGGATTCGGCCGGGAACTTCGTGCCGCTGAACAGCTTCGACAACATCCTGCACCTGCTGCTCGGCATCGGCATGATCGCCCTGGCCGTGGTCCTCACCAGGGGCCGGGCGAGGGTACGCGCCTGAGGCACTCGTTTGAGGCACCCGCCTAAGGCACTGCGACGGCGGTAAGCCGCACCTCACGCGGGCAATGGCCCCGGCCGCAGCTTCGGCTGCTGCCGGGGCCATTCCCGTGAATTGAATTCGGCTCTCGTTCTCAACGGTTGGCACCTGAAGCGCCTTATGCAGGTCCTGGATATTGGCATTGTCAATGACCATTTCTGTCATGTTGAAACTATGGTTTTGACTAAAATCCCGATGCTAGGTTTGGCGAGCTATTTGCAATTCTTATCACTTCCTGGGGGCATAAATGAATACAGATTTTCGCAGCAATGGCGCGCGAAATGGCCAGTCCGACCGACGTTCGCGTGACAGGATTCTGCAAGTTCTGAAAAGGTCGTCCGGCAGGCCCGCAATTGCAGCAGTGCTCACTGGCTTTGTTCTCGTCTCTGTCGCAGCATGCGGGCAACCGACGGCCTCGGTCACGTCCGCCACGGTTTCTGCATCATCGACGGCGTCGTCTCCTACCGCCCCGGCCACGTCCTCCTGCACTACAGAGAACGCCACAGAGCAGTACACGGCAGGCCTCTTCATATGCACCAAATCCGATTCCGGGAAATTGCTTTGGATGGACGAGGCAGCCTCAAAGAAAGTAACTGAAGCGCGATCAGCGGCAGCCGCCAAAGCCGCGGCGGATAAAGCAGCCGCGGATAAAGCGGCCGCAGATAAGGCCGCGGCAGACAAAGCGGCTGCCGACAAGGCGGCGCAGGACGCAGCCGCCGCGGAGGCCGCCCGCCAACAGGCTGCCGCCGCGGCCGCAGCAGCGGCAGCGGCGGCCAAGATTCCAGCCCCGGTACAGCAGGCACCGGCCGCAGCCTCCGGATGCGATCCCAACTACTCGGGGGCCTGCGTTCCCATTGCCTCGGACGTCGACTGTGCCGGAGGCAGCGGTAACGGCCCGGCCTATGTCCGGGGACCCGTGACGGTTATCGGCCGGGACATCTACGGCCTGGACAGCGACGGCAACGGAATCGGATGCGAAAGGTGAGCGGTATTTCCGGCTAGCCGCCGCTCTCGGCACTACTTGAGGCTGAGCACCTCGTCGATCGGGCGGCCGTTGACGAACACCTGGGCGCTCGTGGCCCCGGACGCGGCCATGGCGGTGTACTCCAGCTGTGCCTTCGCCCGCGGGATGTCGCACACGCCCGCCAGCATGAACTGCCCGGAGAGGGAGATCGTGATCGTGCTGCCGTTGAGCTCGCCGCCAAGGTAGGTGAGGGTCGACTGGTAGAGGACGTTCACGAGCCCCGACATACCGACGTCGCGGCTCTTGTTAGCGAGCAGCGTCCCGATGCTGGGGCCCACCTGGTCCGTGAAGCGGACCGGGGCCGTGAACGTCGGGACGAGGCTGTCGCCGCAGCCGATCATGGGCCCGGATTTGCCGTTGTCGCCGACGGCGACGTAGTAGATCGTCAGCGGGCCGACCTGCTCTGGGAGCCCGGTGGACGTAGGCTCCGACGTCGGCTCCGGCGTCGGCGTCGGCGTCGGCGTCGGCGTCGGGCTAGCGGGGGCGGACGACGGCGGGGCAGTTGTGGAGGCGGTCGCCGTCGGGGTGGCCGAGGGGCTGGTCGCGGAGGGGCTGGTCGCGGAGGGGCTGGCGGAGGGGCTCGCCGTCGCGCTCGGGGAGGCGGAGCTGCTCGTGGGTGCCGGGGACGGAGGGCCGAAACAGCCTGAGAGCGTAAGCAGGGCGCAGACCCCGAGAACCGTGGATGCCGAAAGTCCTGGCCTGGCCATGACGCCCCCTTGGAAGCGGGCCCGCTTTTGCGGGTACTCACCTCCAACGGTACGCCGGAGCAGCCCTTTCAACTAGGGACTTAAGTCCGACGGCGGCGCTGGCCGGTGTCTGCCGCAGGCGTCTCAGCCTGGGGCCTTCCCCACCGGTCCCCCGCGCCTATTCCTCCGGACCTGCAGGGAAATCCGAGTGCCGGTGAACGATCCGCCAGACGCTGGAGGACCGCCGGAGCCGGCCCACACTCTCTGACCGGGCACGGCGCAGGCTCAGCACCGTGTTCGCCACCGACGACGCCACCGGGAAACTGCAGGCCGCCTGGCTGGTCAAGGAACAGCTCCGGAAGCTGCTCACCACCGGGTCTCTTGCCGACGCGGCTGCCGCGAAAGACCACCTGCAGGCCCTGGTCGAACAGGCCGCGCAGCCGGAAACGAACAGGCTCTGGCGCACGATCTGCCGGTGGTGGAAGGAAATCGAAGTCCTCATCGTCACCGGCGCCATCACGGGCAAGGTCGAAGCCAACATTATCTGGAGCTCTCTTTTGGCTGTCATTGACGTGGCTGACGGATGCCGGAGGCCGTGTGGGCGACACGTTATCTGGAGGGTGTCTTCGACGTCCCGCATGAAGCCTCGACACAGGAGTAGAGCTGGACTTAGCCCGATGCAGTTCCGGCCGGGTCAACCTCGATGGAGAGGGAACCAGAATGAGGGCGCAGCGTCTGTTGATGCCGGGATCCGGTACCGAGTCATGGACAGTGATCGATCCGAGTCTGATCCCTGTCGATCCCGCAGAACGCTACCTTTGCCATTTGGCTGCCTTGGAGCGGTCCCCGAATACGGTGCGCGCCTATGCCCACAGCCTGGCATTCTGGTTCGGCTTCCTTGAAACACGCCGCGTGCTCTGGGATGCCGCCGGAGTTGAGGATGTCGCAGGTTTCGTCGTCTGGCTTCGAGCCCCGGCGGAAAACGTCATCGTTCTTGATGCTTCGGCAGCGCGGCGCAGCGAAGCCACCGTCAACCGCCATCTGGCAGCTGTCTTCGGTTTCTATGACTTCCACACGCGGACCGGTGTACGGCTGGCCGAAAGCCTGATCGCCTGGCGCCGTGTTCCCCGCGGGTCGTTCAAGCCTTTTCTTCACCATGTCACCAGGGGCCGGCCCGTCCCAACCCGTCCGGTGAAGCTTCGCGTGCCGCGGCGGCTCCCCGCGACACTGGCTGTTGACGAAGTCACAGTGATCCTTGCCGCGTGCACCAGGTTACGGGATCGATTTCTGTTGGCGCTGTTGGCCGAGAGCGGCATGCGGATCGGACAGGCGCTGGGCCTGCGACATAGTGACTTCGTTTCCCGGCGTCGCGAGCTCGTCATCGTGCCGCGCACCGATAACGCCAACGGGGCAAGGGCCAAGACCTCCACCGTCACCCCGTTGCCGGTGTCCGCGGCGCTGGTGCGTCTTTACAGCGATTACATGCACTCAGAGTATGGCGGGCTGGACAGCGACTACGTGTTCGTGAACCTTTGGGGTGAGCCGTTCGGGCACCCGCTGCGCTACGACGCCGTGGCGAAACTGGTCAGCCGGCTGCGCGCCACCACCGGGATTCCGTTCTCGCTGCATATGTTCCGCCACACCCGCGCCACCGAAATGATCCGTGCCGGCGTTCCGATCGAAGTTGTCTCCAGGATGCTCACGCACCGCTCGGTTGTCACGACAAGCAGCACCTACGTTCATCTGGACGTTGAGGATGTGCGGTCTGAGCTGGTCCGGGCCGGGATCTGGGACGCACCGGAGCCCCGGCCGTGACGGCGGTCTTGAGTCCGGCGGTTGGAGGCATGCCATCACTGCTGGGAAAACTTTTGGCCGCGGTGCGGCCCGAGTTCCAGACCGCGATTATCCCGATCGACCCCGATAATCCGGTCTTTGGTCGGGGCCGTTGCCAGGTGAAGGGATGCTCACGCGGTGCTTGGGCCCTGTTGCTGTGTCCGGCACACCACACCCGGTGGCGCCTTGCTGGCCGGCCGGAACGCGAAATGTTCTTGGCCACGACTGGCCCCATCAGGAGCCGGGATGGTTCACGTGTCGACGCTTTCGATCTGCGGAACCTTGGGCGGCAGGCGCGGTTGGAGATTGCCTACGCTGTCCAATGCCGTCATGACGAGAGGACGGTGCGGGTGCTGCCGGCCACGATCGCGGGCCTGGCAGCGCTTCTGACAGCCAGTGGATTCGTCTCGTTGCTGGACCGCCCGGTGGAGCAGTGGCTTTCCCGCGGGGCCGGGTATGGCGTGCCGATGAGAAGCTCGACGGCTGGCCAACTGCGCTATGCCTGGAAACACCTTCAGGACCTGGACGAAGGAATCAGCGCGGACAAAGAGTTCATCCGTGACATAT
>DATCNU010000024.1:0-3629 GCA_036565085.1 Arthrobacter sp. | reverse complement strand
CGCCAAGGAAGCCCTGGAGCATGCTGTCACGGTTGCACCGGAAGGGGCGCGACCGGCGCAGCAGCTCATCATCGACCGAATAGCATAGGGACAATGCAGGCCATCAATGACTTCATCCTCGCTGCCGCCGGACAGCCGTGGGCGCTCCTCCTCGTGCTGGCCTGTTGCATTATTGACGGGTTCTTTCCGCCCATCCCCAGCGAATCCGTTGTGGTCGGCCTGGCCGCGGTGGCCGCCACCGCGGACGTCCCCAATCCCTGGCTGCTGATGGCGGTCGCGGGACTGGGGGCGTTCTCCGGTGACAACATTGCCTACTTCATCGGGCGCAGGGTGGGTACCCGGCGCTGGGCTTGGATGCGTGGACCGCGCATGCAGAGCGGGTTCCGCTGGGCAGGAGACGAGCTGAGGAAGCGGCCGGCGTCGCTCATCCTCGTGGCGAGGTTCATTCCCATCGGGCGGGTCGCCGTCAATCTCACCGCGGGCGTGACCCACTATCCGCATCTGCGTTTCGTCGGACTCACGGTCCTCTCCGCCACCCTCTGGGCCTCCTACTCCGTGGGCATCGGGCTGTTCTTTGGCCAGTGGTTTGAAAACAACCATCTGCTCGGTGCGGCCATCGCCATCGTCTGCGCCGTGGGCCTTGGAATCGTCGTTGATCTGATCATTAACCGCGTCCGTGGAAAGGTCCCGGTGGTGGAGCGGCTGAAGGATCCCGATGCGTAGGGCGTCCGGTAGCGGAACGTAGCGGGCGAGGTCCCGGGCATGGGACACTGAAGAGCGATATACGTCACTTTCGGCTGCATCATTTCGTCTAGGAGCAACACCCGCGTGGAGTTTATTAATGAGGCCGTGCTCCATGCAGCGGGCCAATGGTGGATCTACCCGGTCCTGCTCGTGTTCTTCTTCATTGACGGCTTCGCCATGGTGCTTCCCAGCGAGACCCTCATCGTTGCGCTGGCTGCGTTTTCCCGGCACAGCGGGGAACCAAATCTCTGGATCCTTGGCCTGACAGCACTGATCGGTGCCATGGCCGGTGACAACATGGCCTTTATGCTGGGCCGCAGGATCGGCCTGGACCGCTGGAAGTGGATGCGCCGTCCCAAAGTCCAAAAGGCTTTCGGCTGGGCACGGTATGAACTGGAAAAACGCGGTGCCGTCCTGATTTTCACCGCCCGCTACATTCCCTGGGGCCGTGTGGCGGTCAATTATGTGGCCGGCAGTACCGGTTTTGCGCACCGCCGGTTCTTCCTGTTGGACGCTTTCGCCTGCTTCACCTGGGTGGGGTACTCCATCGGCATCGGGCTGCTGGCCAGTTCCTTCCCGTGGCTGCACAACTATCCGCTGCTCAGCGCGGGCATTGCCGTGGTGTTCGCCATCGTGGTGGGCATCCTGATCGACCACCTGCTGCGCTGGTGGCACAAGCATCTGGCGCGCAACGACGCCGAAAGCGTGGATGGATGGCTCGACGGCGGACCGGAAGGTTCCCTGTCCGCGCACGGCGCAGCTGCTCCGCCCGCGCACGCCGCAGCTTCCCCGCTGCTGGCCCCCGCACAGGCTGAGGCTGAGCGGCGCGGAAAGTAGCGGCTGGCATTAGCCGCTTGCCGACCCTAAGGTTGGAAGGTGACTGAGCCCATTGTTGACGCTGCCCCTGCCATCGATTTCGACCTGAAGAGCCTGCCTAAGGTTTCGCTCCACGACCACCTGGACGGTGGTCTCCGTCCAGCCACCATCATCGAACTGGCCGAAGCCGTTGGCCACACGCTTCCCTCCACCGATCCGGTTGCGCTGGGTGAATGGTTCCGCGAATCGGCCGATTCCGGCTCGCTGGTCCGCTACCTGGAGACCTTCGACCACACCGTCGCCGTGATGCAGACCAAAGAGGGCCTGTTCCGCGTCGCCAAGGAATTCGTGGAGGACCTCGCGGACGACGGCGTGGTGTACGGCGAAGTGCGCTGGGCACCCGAGCAGCACCTTCAGAAAGGCCTTTCCCTGGATGAGGTTGTTGAAGCAGTCCAGGAGGGCCTCGAAGCCGGCGTCGACGACGTCGCCGAAAGCGGCCGCGAAATCCAGGTGGGTCAGCTGATCACCGCCATGCGCCATGCAGACCGTGGCCAGGAGATCGCCGAACTGGCCGTCCGCCACCGCAACAGGGGCGCTGTGGGCTTTGACATTGCCGGAGCTGAAGACGGCTTCCTGCCGTCCCGGTTCACGGATGCTTTCACGTACCTGGCCCAGCACAACTTCCCCGCGACGGTGCACGCCGGCGAGGCCGCCGGCCTCGAGAGCATCCAGTCCGCCCTCGTGGACGGCCGGGCACTGCGCCTGGGCCACGGCGTCCGGATCGCCGAGGACATTATGGTGGAGTTCGACGACGAAGACGGCGACGACGCAGACAGCGATGAGGACAGCATTGGCCTGGTCACCTTGGGCGACCTTTCCAGCTGGATCCGCGACCGCGGCATCGCCCTGGAGATCTGCCCCTCCTCGAACCTCCAGACCGGAGCGATCGCCGGGTTCGGCGAGGGCATCGAGAGCCACCCGCTGGACATGCTCTACCAGCTGGGCTTCAACGTGACCATCAACACCGACAACCGGCTGATGAGTGGGGTCACCCTGACGGACGAGTTCGAGCTCCTCGTGGAAACCTTTGACTACGACCTGGACGACCTGCTGGAGCTCACCCTGAATGCCGCGGAGGCTTCCTTCCTGCCGCTTGAAGAGAAGGAAGCGCTGGTCGAGTACATCAACGACGCCTACGCCAACCTTGGCTGACCAGCGCCCCGTTGAACGGCTGGTTGGGCCCACGGCGGCAGGGGTCCCCGGGCGAGCTTGCGAGCTGGGGGAGCTGCTGGGGATCGTAGCCCAGCTGCGCGAACACTGCCCGTGGATGGGCGCCCTCACCCATGCCTCGCTGGTGGAGTACCTCCTCGAGGAGGCCTTCGAGGTAGCCGAGACCATCGAGACCGGCGCGGACGACGCCGAGCTCCGGGGCGAACTGGGCGACGTGCTGCTCCAGGTGGTGCTGCACGCCCGGCTCGCCGAGGAGCGCGGCACGTTTACGTTCGACGACGTCGCGCGCGGGCTGAGTGCCAAAATGGTCCGCCGCAATCCGCACGTCTTCCGTCCCGACGGCACGCTGCAGGAAAGCTTTCCTGCCACGGTGGATGAGATTGTCCGGAAATGGGACGCCGTGAAGACTGCGGAACGTCCAGAGCGAACGGGGCCCTTTGAAGGGATCCCGGACGCCCTGCCGGCCCTGGCCAAGGCACAGAAGTTCCTGGACCGGGCGGAGCGCGCCGGATCGGTGGTTGTGCGGTTGGGGAGCGAGCCCCCGGGATCTCGTTCCCCAACCGCTCCCTATCCTCGCAAGCCCGGTCAGGGAACCCTGCGGTCGTGGGCCCAGGCGCGCTCACCGGGGTCGGTCGAAACCGAAGAGGAACTCGGCGAGTTACTGCTCGCCGTCGTCGGCTCTGCGCGAGCCAAGGGACTCGACGCCGAACGGGCCCTTCGGGGCGCCATCCGGCGGCAGTTCACGTCGCCATCATGACGTCCGGGTGATGGATAGGGTTCCGTAACCTGCACCACTCTCGACTAGGCTTGGTCCTGACGAGGACGTCCCATATTTTCCG
>DATCNU010000023.1:0-36812 GCA_036565085.1 Arthrobacter sp. | reverse complement strand
GGCCTGCCTGGCCCAGAACGCGGGACGGTCCGCGTCGGCCTCGGCGTAATCAGCGGCGGTGACAACAGCGTCCGCAGCGAACTCCGGAGCGGGCGGGAACCGGCGGCCCTCGTGCAGCAGGTTTTCAAAGGCATCACCCTGCTGGCTTCTTTGCTGGTTGCTGCCTGGATGCGTGGCTTCGGCAGCGATCGCCGTGGAGCTGGGGGTGTCGTGGGACATGGTGAACCTCATCATTCATCGATCTTTGCTGCGCGGCACGCCGCAACCGGTGCTTCGCCATTGGCGCGAAAATGAGCAGCGGCTGGTCACGGACATTCCGCAAAGAGCTGTTCCGGAATACACACTAACGCTTGCGACAGTTGCTGTGTGTGCGCTGTCACACCGGCGCCCGTGAACGGCATTTATTAAGCGGTGAGTGGTTCAGGGGACCAACGGGAGTCTCCCGTCTTGCCGCTGCCCAGCTAGTGATCGGTCATGCTGTTGGCTAGGCTGAGATTGAATTGTGACTTTCTACGGAGCTGTCCGGCCAGGTGCACCGCTCACCTGAATCCGGCCGCCGCCGCCGTTCCCGACGGCACAGTTGTTTGGGTCGATACCGTCCCAGGTGCCGCCACGCTAAGGAGAACAGAATGAACCTGCAGAGCTTCGGCCGAAAGATCGGCCAGAAACTGGGCCGAACAGCAGCCGGTCCCGGCGCCACCTCCAAGGGCGGCGACGCGGGGACCGGCGAGCCGCGTGCCGCAGCCGCCAGGCCGGGCACCACGAACCAGGCCGTCCTGGGCCATTTCACGGTCCGGGACCTGACGGTGTTCGCGGCCACCCTCATTCTTTTCGCCGCCTCGCTGATGCCGATCATCGGCGGCCGCTTCAACCTCTGGAACGCGGGCAGCCTGTTCTTCCTGGGACTGGGAATTCTCCTGCCGGTCATCGTCAGCGCACTTTTTGCCGCACGCAGGCTCTCTCCTGCCACGAAGATTCGGATCGGCTCACTGTCCGTTGACCAGTTCGCGTCCGTGGTTGCTTCCTTTACCGTCGCTTTCTTCTTCCTCACCGTTTCCAGCGCGTACATGCCCAGCCTGCTGGTGGGGCTGATCGGCTCGCTGGTGCTGTTTGCCGCCACTGTACTGGGCCGGTTCGTTCCGTTCTTTGCCGGTGACTTCTTGGGCCGTGACGAATCGCCGGCCCACATCGTGGCCCGGGCTTCCGCTGTTCCGCTGCCCAGACCCCAGACTCCGAAGGTGCCCAAGCCTGCAACAGACACGACGTCGGCAGAGCGCACGGAGAGGCCCGCTGCTTCCGGAGCCTCCACGCCTGCGCCCACCCACTCCGGCTCCTCCGCCCTGCACACGGGACCTTTCGCGGTAGCAACGACGGGCGCCTCGTCTGCGTCTGCTGCCGCCGAAGCTCCCGAAGCCCCTTCAGCAGCGCCGGCCGGCGGCGCGCCCGCAACTGCAGCGGCAGTCTCCTCAGCCCCCGAAATGGCCGAATCGACTGCGGCCGGTGACCCGTTCCCCGCAACCCGGGCGGCCGACGTCGTCCCCCCGGCCTCTTCGGCCCGCACCTCAGAAGAAACCCGGCCCGGCGAAATCCCGACGGCGGCGCCCGCCCCCGGGCCGGTCGCGGCCGCCGGCACCGCCGCCCGTGCCTCCGAGCCGGTCGCGGCCACGGCCGTGCACCAGCAGGTCCGGAGCCAGGAACCCATTGGCGCCACCGTGGACCCCGCCAGCCGCCCGGAGGAATCCCATGAACCGCAGGTCCACGAGGCGTTCTGGTTCGCCGTGGCGCAGCACCGGACTGCCGTTGACCCCAAGACGGGCGTCCCGGCCTTTGTGATCGAACCTGGTGGCTGGGTGCTGGCGCTTGAGGACCGCGGAGATGAATTCCTGGTCCAGCACACCGACGGACGCGTAGGCGTGCTGCGCGACCTCAGCAACATCGAGCGCGGATAGCCGGGCCGTGGCCCCCTCCCGGACGCCTAAAGCCGGCGCCCCCGCGGCGCCGGGCGGCGTTGCCGCGACCATTGCACCAGCCCGCCCGCCTGGGCCGGCTGCAGTTGCCGGCGCGACTCCCAGTCCTGTTGCCGGCGCCGGGGCCAGTCCCAAGGTGTCGGCGGAATCCCTGCTGGCACTGAAGCGGCGGGCACGACGCATCAACAAGGTCCTCGCGGGGAAGTACCCTTACGCCCACGCTGAGCTCGATTTCCGGAACCCCCTCGAGCTGCTGGTGGCGACTGTCCTGTCCGCCCAGACTACCGACGTCACGGTCAACCAGATCACTCCGTTGCTCTTCGCCAAATACCCGGACGCCCGCAGTCTGGCAGAGGCCGATCCTGCCGAGCTGGAAGCCATCATCAAGCCCACGGGATTCTTCCGGGCCAAAACCAGGAGCCTCATTGCACTGGGCACCCGCCTGGTGGACGACTACGACGGTGTGGTGCCGGGCCGGCTCGAGGACCTGGTGACACTGCCAGGAGTGGGGCGCAAGACTGCGAACGTGGTTCTGGGCAACGCCTTCGGCGTCCCCGGGATAACGGTTGACACCCATTTCGCGCGGCTGGCACGCCGCTTTGGCTGGACGACGTCCGAAGATCCCGTCCACATCGAATTCGACGTGGCCGAGCTGTTTGAGCCCAGGGACTGGACCATGCTGTCCCACCGCGTGGTGTTCCACGGACGAAGGGTATGCCATTCACGGAAGCCAGCCTGCGGCGCCTGTCCCGTGGCCAACTGGTGTCCCAGCTACGGACTGGGCGAGACGGACCCCGTCAAGGCGGCCAAGCTGCTCAAATACGAACTGGCTCCGGGCAACGAGGCGCTCCTGCAACAACTGCTAGCGGAAACACACCGGGCGGCGGAAATCCGGATGGAATCCCAGAAGAAGGCTCAGTGAGCGCCCGGCAGGACCTGATCGACCTCGTACGGAGGAACGAATCCGGGGACGCGGCAAAGCCCGATGCCCGGTGGGCGGCCCTGACCGTGGACGAGAATCTCGCGCGGAGGGCGGCGGTGCTGATGCTCTTCGGGGTATTGGATGATGTTCCCGCGTCGTCAGGAAAGCCGCTGGCGCCCGCGGACCTGGACGTCCTCCTGCTGGAACGGGCGCACACCCTGGACTCCCACCCCGGCCAGGTGGCGTTTCCCGGCGGCGGCATCGACCCGGACGAATCGCCCATAGCCGCCGCGCTCCGGGAGGCGGAGGAGGAGACGGGGCTTGACTCCGCCGGCGTGGAAGTGCTGGGCACGCTGCAGGAACTTGGACTGGCCCGCAGCAATTTCCTGGTGACGCCTGTGCTCGCATGGTGGGCGTCGCCGTCACCGGTGCAGGTGGTGGATTACGGGGAATCGGCGCAGGTGTTCCGGGTTCCGGTCCGCGACCTGCTGGACCCCGACAACCGGGTGATGTCCACCGTCAGCCGGGCCGGCCAGTCGTTCAGCAGCCCCGCGTTCACTGTCAACGGTGTCCTGGTCTGGGGTTTCACCGGAATTGTGCTCGACGGTCTCTTTGAGCAGCTGGGCTGGGCCGTGCCCTGGGACCGTTCCCGCCTGCATGCGGTCGTCCTGTAGGGCCGCCGGGTAGTTGGGGCCGCCCGTTCAGTTGCGCCGCCGGGGTCAGGCCGGTTGTCCGCACCCCTGGTTCCGGAGATCCACTACTATCCCGGTGGCGGCGTTTTCGCGCACCGCATTGATCCCTTCAATCAGCGCCCCAATGTGTTTGAAGTTTGGCGAAACCGCCACGATGTTCCCCTCCGCGTCTGTGAGCCGCAGTCTGTAGGACTCGTCGCCAACACGGTGAATTTCGAACCTGCCCGCCATAAGCCGGACCTCCCCTGGTAATGCTTCTTTGCACTCGCCGCTAAACCGTTCTGCTACAGTCGCGTTCCTGAAGACTGTAACGTCGCCGCTGCATGTGTGGCGAGCTACTGCCGGGTAGGTTACCTTCGGTGCGAATATTGGCCCGTGCGGCCCCGCTTGACTGGAATCGAACCGGGAAACCCTTTAGGGTTCCGGGCCGTCCGGACCGTACCCAGCGGCCAGGACGCTGGCAGGTGCCGGAACCGGCGAGCGGGCTGCTGAACGGAAGTACTCCTCTTCGGCGGCCACCGCATTCCCGGATTCCAGCCCGGCAAGTCCTGCGGCATCCTGGGGATGGATCCCACCGTGCTGGGCTGATCGGGCCAGCAGCGCCACGGCCACGGCGGCGTCGTGCTGTTCACCCAGGATCCGCTGCAGCGCCGTGGCCGGCCGGACGATTGCCAGGGCGGGCTCCCCGAAAGTGGCTGTTACCGCCTCCGCCGAGTACCGCAGGACCCTGAGTGCCCTGCGGACATTGTGCAGGCGAAGGTGGTGCTCCTCGGTGGGAGCCGGATCCGCTGCTTTGTCCATCAGAGTCCCAACATGCCGCCAACGCTCTTGCAGCCTGTCGCTCACCTCGGGCACCTCTGGCCTGCCCGTCTGTCCGCCGGCGGGTGTCCGCAGGTTGCGGCGCAGCCTGTCCAGGGGAGCGGCGAGGTCCACCAGCCTCACGTCCGTAGCACGGTCCGCCGCGCGCGACCGGAGTCCTTCGGCAAGCTCCCTGAGGGTGTCTTCGCAATGCCACGGGCCATGCGTATCAACAGCCAGGGACAGCCGTTGGGCCTGGACGTACGCATCCCTGGATTCGCCCAGGTCCTGGGCCAGCTTCTTCAGGAGTCCGACGTCGTCCGCGGGGAACGGGGGCAGGAGGAGCCGGAAGCAGGTAGCCACCGAGCGGAAGCGGCGAACCGCCACCCGTGCATTGTGGACGGCCTCAGGGTCGGCGGCGGTGAGCGGCAGGTGGACTTCAAGTCCCGCGAGTTGTTCGAGCAGATAATGCCGGAGCGCGGAGCCGGGCCGGACACTGGGATCAGCCGGACCGTGGCTGCCGGCTGGCTGCTCCTCAGGTCCTCTCATGTGGCCAGTTTCCCTTGTGCTCCCCACCGCGGCAAGGCCCCCGTGGCGAACGGCCGGCGCAGCGGAAGGGCACGGAAGATCTTGCAGGGCACCGCCGGCTATTTGGCATTGTCGTAGGAATCGACCACGGCCACGCTCACCGGAAACTCCACCGGAATGGGGCCGAACAGCAGCTCCTTGGCGGCATTGGCGGCTTCCTCGATGGCCCGGATACACTCCTCCACGGCCCCCTCCGGAGCATGGACCATCACTTCATCGTGGAGGAAGAACACCAGTTCGGGGTGACCGGAACCGCCCGTCCGCATGGTGCGCAGGCGCCGTCGTAATTCTGCCAGCCAGCACGCCGCCCAGTCAGCAGCTGAACCCTGGACCACGAAGTTGCGGGTGAAGCGGCCACGGGAACGGGCGGCCGAGTCGGCGCGCCGCTGCTCCTCAGCCGTTGCGGACTGCTGGCTCTGGAACCACCCTTCGGACGGCGGCGGGCTGCTGCGGCCCAGGCGTGTGGTCACGGTCCCGCCAGCCTCGCCGTCGCGCGCTGCCTGCTCCACAAATCCCACGGCGCGGGGGTAGGTGCGTGCCAGTTGCGGCATCAGACGGCCGGATTCGCCCGTGGTTGCGCCGTAGATGGCACCGAGCAGCGCCACCTTGGCCTTGGCCCGGTCGCCGCCGAAACCCTGTGCGGCGATGCCGGCATACAGGTCCTTGTCCCTCGCGGCCTCGGCCATTTTTGAGTCCTGCGCCAGCGCTACCAGGACACGGGGTTCCAGCTGGGAGGCGTCCGCGACGATGAGCTTGTGGCCATGGTCAGCGTGGACCGCACCCCGAATCTGGCGGGGGATCTGCAAGGCGCCGCCGCCTCGCGACGCCCAGCGGCCGGACACCACACCGCCCACCACATATTCGGGCTGGAACCGGCCATTGTTCACCCACGCGTCCAACCAGGCCCAGCCATTGGCCGCGTGCAGGCGGGCTAGTTTCTTGTAGGCGAGGAGTGGTTCGATGGCGGGGTGGCTCGACTCCTTGAGCTCCCACTGCCTGGTGCTCTTAACCTCGATGCCGTTGCGGTGCAGGGCGCGCATCAGCTCCTGCGGCGAGTCAGGATTCAGTGCGGGGGAGTTGAGCAACTGACGCAGTTCCGTGTTGAGCGCCTCAAGCTTCGCCGGGCGGTGTCCAAGAGGCGGACGTGGCCCGAGGTAGTCGGCCAGGATCTGCTCATGCAGATCCTCCCGCCACGGGACGCCGGCGTGCTGCATCTCCGCCGCGATCATGGCTCCGGCGGACTCCGCGGCAAGGAGGAGCTGAAGCCGGTTCCGGCGGTTTTCGGACGGGCTGGCCGAAGCCAGGGCCACCTGCTGGGCGGCGTACTCGGGGCGCAGTTCCTCCAGCGTATGCCGGGGGGCGGTGCGGTGGCCCAGGTCGTCGAATAGTGCCCCCTGCTCGGCCGGCGGGGGAGGTGGCTGGAGAAGGCGGGGCGGCTGCTGCGGATCGTCCAGCGTGACCTTTTCGGCAGTGCGGGCGTACTCCGTGTGTGCCGTGAACTGCGAATATGCCAGGATGTTGCCGCACAGGCCCAGATCATAGCAACGGTCCAGTTCCACGCCCGAGGCCAGCAGCGCCGGGTACCAGTCCTGCGTACGGTGCCAGATCCAGCGAGGCGGGCCTTGCGGCTGCTGTTCCAGTTGGCGTACGACGCCGGCCAGTTCGCTTGCGCTGGTCACGCGGGGTTCCGGGTTGCCCGGATGCGGAAGGCCGGCCTGGGTGACTTCCTGGAGTGCTGCGCCGTGGCTGTGGGCGGCGAGCAGCAGGTACATACGTCCAATTCTGCCTTGCGCCTGAGGCAACACCGACCTTTCCTCCACACCTTGGCAACCGTGCCTTGTCCACATAGGACCGGTTGCCCCTTATCCCTGTGCCCTGGCAGGGGCCAAAGTGGCTCCATGAGCAGGCACCAGCGATCTTCCTCCCCCTCAGAACGGCCTCCCTCGGAGCGGCCTCACTACGAGGCGGTCACTTCAGCCGGGGAAGACGCGTGGCTGCCGGATGCTGCCGGCGAGGTCCTGCTTGTCACCGGATTCCACTTTCTCCAGGGCGAGGTGGAACGGATTGTGGCTGCCGCCGGCGGTCAGTTGCGGGTGGTGGCCGACGTCGCAGACGCAGCCAGATATTGGGATTCGGCGGCAGCGGTCCTTGTGGGGAGCGACGTCCGTGAGCTTCCGCCGCGGCGGCGCGCGCCCGCAGTGCTGGTGGGTTTGAATGGGGAAGGCGACAGCCTCTGGCACCTGGCAGCGGCCCTCGGGGCAGAACGGGTGGCTGTCTTGCCTGACGCCGCTGCCTGGCTCGCGGAGCATCTCAGCAGATCGCGCTCGCCCGAGGCCGGCGGCATGGTGCTTGGGGTGACAGGCGGGTGCGGCGGGGCCGGGGCCACAACGGCGGCCATCTGGATCGCCCAGGCGGCTGCCGGCCTTGGTGCGCGGGTGCTGGTGATTGACGGGGACCCGTGGGGCGGAGGGCTTGAACTGGCGCTCGCCGCCGAGGAGTCGCCGGGCCTTCGCTGGCCGGATCTCGCCGAGGCCAGCGGCAGCATCGACCCGGAGCAGCTGTGCGATTCCCTGCCCGTCGCCGGCGGATTCTCTTTCCTTTCCTGGCCGGGCAGCCGGGAGCGTCATGCCCTCGTGGATGCTGCCACCACAGGCGGTGTGCTGGATGCGGCCAGGCGTGGATACGAATTGGTGGTCGTGGACATCGGCCGCGGCAGCGAGCCGCTGCACTCCTTCGGATGGGACTGCGACCGCATCCTGGTTGTGGTACCGGCACAGCTGAAGGCAGCAGTGGCCTCGGCCCGCCTGGCGCAGGAACTGCCGCCGGTTGAGGCTGCCCTGCTGATAAGGGGGAAAGCAGGCGCCGCGCTCGATAGCGGGCTGATTGCCGAAGCAGTGGGCCTGCCAGTCCACGGGAGGGTACCGGAACTGCGCAGTGTGGGCTCCGCCTCAGAGAACGGCCAGCTCCTGGAACTGGGGAAACGGCGCAGCGTCAGGCACTTTGCTGCCTCGGTGCTGGACCTGCTTGACGGCGAAATCCCGGCGGGTGAATTTCCGTGAACGCGCGGCCACCAGTACCGCCGCCGGCAATCCCCGCTCCTGCCGGGATCCGCCGCCGGCAAGTGCGGGCGCCGGATCCCCGTGTCCTGGATTCCGGGCTGCTTGAGACGGTCCGCGAATCAGTGATGGCCGACGCCGGACCGGTTACCCCCTCCCGTGTCGCCGCGGCTGTCCAAGCCACCGGGAAACTGTTGGGAACCGCGGGTTCCCTGGCCGCCGTGGAACGGATCAGTGCTGAGCTCAACGGGCTGGGGCCCCTCCAGGAACTGACCCGCGACGTGTCGGTGACCGACATTTTCGTCAACGCTCCGGACTCGGTCTGGGTTGACAGGGGCCAGGGTATTGAACGCACCGGCGTATTCTTCGCCGCTGAATCCCAGTTGCGGGCGCTGGCGTCCCGGCTCGTGGCAGCGGGCGGCAGGCGCCTGGACGACGGCTCACCGTGTGTTGACGTCCGGCTACCCGGCGGATATCGCGTCCATGCCGTGCTCCCGCCCATTTCAACCGCCGGCACCCTGCTCAGCATCCGGATCCGGCGCGAGCAGGTGTTCGCGATGGACGAGCTCCGGGCCGGCGGCATGTTCGGTCCGCTGGTCCAGGACGTTCTGGAGCGCGTCGTGGAGCACCGGCTGAGCTTCCTCATCAGCGGATCCACCGGATCCGGCAAAACAACGCTCCTTTCCACCCTGCTCGGGCTATGCTCTCCGTCGGAGCGGCTGGTCTTGATTGAAGATGCCTCCGAACTGAACCCGGTCCATCCGCATGTCGTGTCGCTGGAATCCCGGCACGGGAACCTTGAAGGGGGCGGCGAGGTGGACCTTGGCGAGCTGGTCCGTCAGGCGCTGCGCATGCGGCCGGACAGGCTGGTGGTCGGCGAATGCCGCGGCGCCGAGGTGCGGGAACTCCTCACCGCAATGAACACCGGCCACAGCGGCGGTGGGGGAACCATCCACGCGAACACCGCCACCGCCGTCCCGGCGCGCCTGACAGCCCTGGGAGCACTGGCAGGGCTCGGGCAGGACGCCGTCAGGCTCCAGGCATCCAGCGCCCTCGACGTCGTTGTCCATGTGGAGAGGTCGGCCCAGGGCCGCCACATCGCCTGCATCGGCTTGGTCGATGACGGGCCCGGCGGCCTCGCGGTCGTACCCGCACTGGAGAGCAGAAGGGGCGGGGTCAGCCCTGGTCCCGCCTGGGCGCCACTCGCTGCCCGGCTGGGACTGCACGGTGTGTCGGGTGCAGCGGCATGAACCTCCTTCTGGTCATGCCGCTGTTCCTGGCCGTGGTCTTGGTCCTGCGGCCTCCGGGCGGGACTGGCCGCCGCTTCCGGCAGGCCTTGGGCGCCGGCGGAAAGGGCGGCATTGGCCCGGACCGCACGTCCCGCACCCGCGGGCGGCCCTCCGGCTGGCGCGGACTACTTCCGGAGCGGATTCGTGGGGCGGACAAAGGTGCCGGCAGCATATCCATGACCCTTGTGGTGCAGCAGCTCGCCGCCTTGCTGAAGGGTGGCCGTACGCCAGCCAGGCTCTGGGAGGAGTTGTGGTTCCTCTACACTTCCGGCCAGGACGCTGGCCACCAGAGGCCGGAGAGCGTCTCCGGGCGTACTCGGCGGAGCGGGCAGCCGGGGACAGGACGGTCCGGTCCGGGCCTCAGCGCGGGATCTGTGGCCATGATTGGGGCAGCCCGCTCAGCCGCTTTCACGGGCTCGCCAGTGTCCGACGCCATCAGGATTTCCGTGCGGGCGGCATTTCCCCGCCTCAACGCCAAAGAGCCACGGATCTGGTGTGAAGTTGCCGCGTGCTTCGACATTGCCGAGGCAAGCGGCTGTCCGCTGGCCGACGTGCTGACCCGGTTCGCCGCTCAACTTGAGGTCGAGGACGACGCTGAAGCCGCCCGGCAGACAGCCCTGGCCGGCCCGAAAGCCACAGTCAGCCTGCTGACCTGGCTTCCGCTGATGGGCCTCGGCCTGGGGATGGCCCTTGGCGTGGATCCGCTGGCTGTTCTCTTGGGAACGCCACTGGGTGTCGCCGCGGTGACCGTCGGCGCGGCGCTCACCGTCGCGGGACGGATCTGGTCGGCCCGCCTGGTCAGTGCCGCCACCCGGACGGGTATGCCATGACGGACAGCTTCCTGCCCGGACTGGCCCTCATGGCCGCCCTGTTTTCCGCGTCATGCCTGCTCATTGGGGACCACGGCCGGGTGCGGAAACGGCTGCGCGGCCTGCAGCCGGGGCCGGGATCAGGCCGGTTGGAGGCCGTTTCGAACAAAGCCGTCCGGAACCGGGCCAGCGGCCAGGACACCCGGCCTGCCGCCAGTCCGGACGGGGGCCTGCACGGGCTGCGCGACACCGCGATGATGCTGGAACTCGTCGCCGCGATGCTGGACGCAGGATCCGGTCTCGGGCGTTCCCTGGAGTTGGTTGCGGCCTCCGCATCCACCGAATACAGCACGTCTCTCCGGCCTGTCGTATCTGCACTGGCGATCGGGGCCGACTGGGACACGGCCTGGCGAAGCTCGGAAGTGCGGCTCCCGCACATCCTGGAACTTCGCGACGCGCTGGCTTTCGCCGCCATGACAGGTGCGCCGTCGTCTGCGATTCTTTACGCGCAGGCAGCCAGGCTCCGCCGCGAGCGGTTCCGCGCCGCGGAGAAGCGGGCAGCATCACTGGGCGTGAAGCTGGTTATTCCGCTCGGGCTGTGTTCGCTTCCAGCCTTCATCTGCCTGGGCGTGGTTCCCGTCCTCCTTGCCCTGGTGCCCTCCGGATCCTGAAGACGCCAACGCCAGCCACGTTTCCTTGCGCGCCCATCTGCGCTGGATATTCCGGCCCGATGCCCAGTGCCCATTGCCCAAGCCCCCAGCCCCAGTGCCCATTGCCCAAGCCCCCAGCCCACGGCGTCCTCCGCCATGCCGGAGGGCACGCTGCCCGATCCGCTCCTCCACAACCGGGCGTCAGCCACTCTTTTCCACTTAGGAAAGGTTGGCCCTTACCGGCTCCGGTGACGCCGGGAAGAGTCGGAGTAGCCGGCAACAGGGCCGGACGAGAGGAAGGAACACGATCATGACAATCAACCAAAAAAGGCTCTGCGCCGCCCCGGACCTGCGGCCCACCGGCGCGCCGCAGGCCGATGAGGCTTCCAGCCTGAAGGAGCCGGTGGACGCCGCGGACCGCGGTAACGTCGTTGAGCTCTACCCTGATGCCAGCAGGTACCCGGGTGCCGGCAGCAGGAACCGTGCGCGTGCAAGCCGCAGCAGGATTCGGACCATGGGTGCGGAGGCTGGAATGGCCACAGCGGAGTACGCCATTGCCACCCTGGCGGCTGTGGGGTTCGCTGGACTCCTCGTTTTTATTCTCCGCAGCGACGAAGTACGTGGCTTTCTGTTGAATCTCATCCGCACGGCCCTGGCCTTGCCATGAACATCGCGCCGGCCACCTCCCGGTCCCGCCTTTGCCCCGGGGCTGATCCGGCACCGGGAAATGCCGGCGGCTGGCGGGACCACAGGCAGGGGAATGCCCGCGGCGCCGTGACGGCTGAATTCGCGGTTGCGCTGCCCGCAGTCCTGCTGCTCCTGGCGTTGCTGCTGGCAGGTGCGGCAGCGGGAGTCACCCAGCTCCGGCTGGAAGAGGCAGCCCGGGCCGGTGCCAGGGCTCTGGCGCGGGGCGAAGATGCTGGCGTTGTCGAAGGGATCGTCAGGACGCTGGCCGGAGCTGGCGCCACCGCCGCGGTGGAAGCCGACGGCGAGTGGCTTAGCGTCACCGTCTCTGACCGCACCGGCGGCCCACTGGGGGCAACCATTCCCTGGACGTTGACCGCCCGCGCTTCTACGCGCAGTGAGACTGCCGTTGCCCTGCATCTGCCCGCACGTGCCAACCTCATGCCGGCGGCGTCAGTCTTCAGCCCAGGGGCCGCGCGATGACCGGACCGATCCGCGGCAACCCGGAGCGGGGCTCGGGAACCGTGCTCGCGGCTGGACTTGCCCTGGTGGTGATGACGGCCGTCGCACTGATGATGCTGTTGGCACAGTCGGCGGTGATGGCCAGCAGGGCGGCGGCAGCAGCGGACCTGGCAGCCCTTGCCGCAGCCGATGCGCTCCGCGGCCTCACTTCCGGGGACCCGTGCGGAGTGGCGGCGGACGTCGCTGGGCGCCAAGCAGCCACCCTGGTGAGTTGTTCAGAGGGAGCAGGCCAGACCATTGACGTCCGTACGGAACTGCATGCCCGGACGGTCCTCGGTGCCGCCACAGGCCAGGCACGGGCAGGACCTCCGCCCTAGGGAAGGTCCGTCTCGCTTGGCGGCGCCTCGACGGCATCCTTGAGCAGGACATTGATCAGGGTGACTGCGGCCGCCTTGTCCAGCGGATTGTTCTTGTTACCGCATTTGGGGGACTGGACGCAGGACGGGCAGCCGGATTCACATTCGCAGGACTTGATGGCGTCCCGGGTGGCTGAGAGCCACACCTTGGCCTTGTCGAATCCGCGCTCGGCGAAGCCCGCGCCCCCGGGGTGCCCGTCATACACGAAGATGGTGGGCATCCCGGTGTCGGCGTGGATGGCCGTGGATACCCCGCCAATGTCCCAGCGGTCGCTGGACGCTACTAGCGGCAGCAGCCCGATGGCCGCATGCTCGGCGGCATGCAGCGCTCCCGGGAACTGCGCCTCGATCAGCCCGGCGCCGGTCAACGAGCGGTTTTCCACCACAAACCAGACGGCTTTCGTGAACAGGTCCCGGGCTCCCAGCTCAAGCGGTTCCTCACCCAGGATCTCGTTCGAAATCAGTGCCTTGCGCTGGAAAGAGACCACCTGCGTCGTCACTTTTACATCGCCGAAATGGACGGCAACATCGCCCCACTGGGCCGTCCGCTGCGTCTCCAGCACCTCGATCTGGGTCACGTCCCGGGCCGTGGTGTAGTAGTCAGGATTGGCACGCCGCACCACCACGCAATGGTCATCTTCGTTCAGGTCCTCCACCACATAGCTGTCGCCCTGGTGGACGTACACGGCGCCCGTGTGAGCCTGGTAGTGGGTTTGGGGCGAGTCCATGGTTCCCAGCAGGGATCCGGTGTCGGCATCCACGATGCTCACCGGACCACCGCCGTCTGCCCTCAGACTCACCATGGCAGCAGCGCTCTGGGAGTGCGTCCAGAACCAGCCGGCGGGGCGGCGGCGAAGGTACCCCTGCGCCACGAGCTGTCCAAGCAGTTTCTCGGCTGTGCCGCCGAACAGCCCGAGTTCGGTTACCCCCAGGGGAAGCTCGTCTGCTGCGGCGCAGAGATGGGGTCCAAGCACATACGGATTGGAGGGATCGAACACGGTTGCTTCGACGGACACATCGAAGATCGCCTCGGGATGGTTCACGAGATAGGTGTCCAAGGGATCATCACTGGCTACAAACGCGGCGATGGCGTCCTGGCCTGCCCGCCCCGCACGGCCAATCTGCTGGAACAGCGACGCCCGGGTACCCGGCCAGCCTGCCACCAGGACGGCATCCAGCCCGGAAATGTCGATCCCCAGCTCAAGCGCCGAGGTGCTGGAGACCCCCAACAGCTCACCGGAGCGCAAGGACCGTTCCAGCGCACGCCGCTCTTCGGGCAGGTATCCGGAGCGGTAGGCCGCGACGCGCTGCGGCAGGCTGGGGTCCACCTCGTCAAGGAGGCGTTTGGTGATGGAGGAGATGGTTTCGGCGCCGCGCCGCGACTTGATGAAGGCAATGGTCCGGATCCGGGAGGAGACCAGGTTCGCGAGCAGGTCCGCTGTTTCGGCCACTGCGGTGCGCCGCTCCTTGGCGCCGTTTTCGCCCCTGAGTTCGGTCAGGGCAGGCTCCCAGAAAGCCACGGTGGTTGAGCCGTGCGGCGAGCAGTCCTCGGAGACTGCCCGGACCGGCGCTCCGATCAGTCGTCCGAAGGACCCCGCTGGCTCCGAGGCGGTGGCTGATGCCGCAATGAAAACCGGCTCCGGGTAGGACGTTCCGGCGCCGTAGTACGCGCAGATCCGGCGCAGGCGGCGCATCAGGTTGGCCACGTGCGAACCGAACACTCCGCGGTAGCTGTGGGCTTCATCCACAATCACGTACCGTAGCCTACGGAAGAAACCCGCCCACCAGGCATGGTTGGGCAGGATGCCGAAGTGGAGCATGTCCGGGTTGGCGAGGATGAAATTGGAGTGATCGCGGATCCAGCGGCGGGACGCAGGATCGGTGTCGCCGTCGTATGTCTCGGCCCGTACCGTTGGCAGCTTCAGCGAGCGGATGGCTGCGAGCTGGTCCGCGGCGAGAGCCTTGGTGGGGGAGAGGTAAAGCGTTACCGCACCGTCGTCGTGGATCTTTCCCGGTTCGGACAGGACACGGAGTTCGGAGCGGTGAATGGCGTCCAGTGCCGGCAACTGGTACGCGAGGGATTTTCCTGAGGCGGTACCGGTGGCGATGACCACGTTTTCGCCGCCGTGGGCAAGGTCGGCCGCCTGGACCTGGTGGCGGTACGGCTTCTGGATGCCTATCGAGCTGTAAGCGGCGACCAGATCGGGATGCGCCCAGACGGGCCAGGCCTCATGGATGGCCAGTCGGGCAGGAATGGTGCGGACATGACGCAGCTGTTCCGGCTCCGGGCCGCGGCCCAGCAAGGGAATCAGGGAGTCATGGGGGGTCACCCCAACATTCTTTCACCCGGGAAGAAATCAGGATCCGGCCGTCGGGTTCACTCTCCGAATGTCAGGCGACGGAAAGGTCAGAGCCCTCGTCGGAAGCGGAGAGCATCAGTACCCGGCAGACAGTGGACCAGCCCAGGTGGGAATAGAGTTTCTGCCCGTCCAGGGACGCGAGCAGCAGGCCGTTCTCCACATCGTGCTCGAAAGCCTGGGCGGCCAGCGCCTTCATGATGAAGGTGCCCAGGCCCCGGCGCTGGAAAGCCTGCTCCGTAACGATTTTGTCGAAGACGGCTGTCTGGCCCACCACGAAGACCCTTCCGCTGGCCGCGAGAGTTTCATCTGAGCGGACCACCGCGTGGTGTACGCCGTCCAGCTCGGAGGTGGCCAGCGAGAGGTCGTCGTCGGAGAGCCAGGGATCCTCCGCATCCTGCGTTTCCATGTCCACGATCATCATCGCCTGGGAGGCGGACGTCACATTCAGCCTGTGCTTTTCGGCCAGCTGGGTGTACCGGGCGACGTCGTTGCTCAGGATGGTCAGGACCCTCGCCGGAGCTTCCGCGGTCTTAGCGGCCAAGGCGGCGAACTCGTCATCCGAGGGGTCGTAGGCAAAATATTCCCACTCCCCGGTCGTATCGGCCCGCAGCACAGCGGGGAATCGGCCCTCAGTGGAGGTCTGGTAGCCGCGGCAGCCGGCCCAGCCGGCTACCCAGACTTCCAGAAGGCGGGTGATGTTTCCAACCATGGCGTCCGGACTCATGTGATGAGACTATTCCAGCCCTGTCACAAGCAACAGGGTTTCGCTGAATAGAGTTTCAATGCATAGATATGACCCCTCACGCAATGGTGATGCGGGCAGCCAGTACCCTTAAACACGTGGCTTTGAACCGAATCGTGCTCTTTTACGGCTTTACCCCCATCGCGGACCCGGACGCGGTGCGGCTCTGGCAGCGCGCCCTGTGCGAGAAGCTCGGCCTGACCGGGAGAATCCTCATCTCCAAGGACGGCATCAACGCGACGGTGGGCGGCGAGATCGGCGCGGTAAAGCAGTACCTGAAAACCACCCGTGAGTACAAGGGCTTCCACGGCATCGACGTGAAATGGTCCGACGGTGGCGCGGAGGACTTCCCCCGGCTCAGCGTCAAGGTCCGGGATGAGATTGTGTCCTTCGGTGCACCCGGCGAGCTCAGGGTCGATGCCAATGGCGTAGTGGGCGGCGGCACGCACCTCAAGCCCGAAGAGTTGCACGAACTGGTGGACGCCAGGAAGCAGGCCGGGGAGGACGTGGTGTTCTTCGACGGACGCAACGCGTTCGAGGCGCAGATCGGCCGGTTCAAGGACGCAGTGGTCCCTGATGTAGCAACCACCCACGATTTCATCAAGGAACTCGACTCCGGCAAATACGACGGGCTCAAGGACAAGCCCGTGGTCACGTACTGCACGGGCGGCATCCGCTGTGAAGTGCTCTCCAGCCTGATGGTGAACCGAGGTTTCAAGGAGGTTTACCAGTTGGACGGCGGCATTGTCAGGTACGGCGAGACCTTCAAGGACCAAGGGCTTTGGGAGGGCTCACTCTACGTTTTCGACAAGCGCATGCACCTTGAATTCAGCGAGGAGGCCAGGACCATCGGGCAGTGCGTCCGCTGCGCCGCCCCCACCAGCAAATTCGAGAACTGCTCCAACCCCAGCTGCCGCACCCTCACGCTGTACTGCAGCGAATGCGCGTCGCGTCCCGAAACTCTGCGCTGCCCCGAAGGCTGCGCCGCCTGAACCTGCATGCTGGAGGGCGCACCAAGGTGCCTAGAGCCGCGTCAGCCTGATGGCGTAATTGGCCGCGTCCAGGGACTCCACACGGAAAATCAGCGCCGATTCCCGGGACAGGTAGATGACATTCTCCCGGGTTGACCCGCAGCGCAAACTCAGATCCACCAGCGTGTACTGATCGGTGCGGACGGTGAAGGTAACCCGCCGCTGGCTCCTGCAGGCCAACGCCAGCGCGTACGTTCCGACCGGCAGGTCCTGGGCGTTGTCCATCCTGATCTCCCCGGGGGCCAGCAGGCCTGAGCCCAGGTGGATGACCTCGCTTGCTGTCGCGGGCAATACCTCCTGCAGCCAGTTGCCGATTTCAGCCTCGGTAACCGGCTCGTTCTCCAGCGAATCCACTGTGTAGGCAGGTACGGGGACAGCCGCCGCCGTCGAACTGGCCGGGTCAGGGCGGCTCCTGCCCTCGTCATAGCTGTATTCACAGCCCGTGAGGAATCCCGTGGCTACCAGCACGGCAGCGGTCCAAACCACGACTGCGGGCCTGAACCGGGTGCGCGGCCCAGCCGTCCGGGGCGGACACAGGCCGGGAAGGGAAACCGCATTGAGGCGCGTTGGCGGCCCCTGCGTGGCGGGCATATTCCGACTGTAGGCCGAGGGGTGATGCTAAGCCAGAGGTGTGCCTACCCTCGGCAAGACTAGGGGGTACGGGGTTGATCCACGGCCGCCACAAGCTGGTAGGCAAACAGCACGGGGGCATCCACGCTGGAGGCGCTGATCTCCAGCGGTCCTGGTTGCGCAAGGGTCATCTTCGTGCTCTCGCGGGTGCTGTTGCAGGCCGCCCCCAGCTCCGCCACCTGGCGCCCACCGGAGCGCACTGCCAGGAACGCCTTGCCGCCACCTTCGCACGTCAGCGTCAGGGTGTAGGTGCCTGCCGGCACGTCTTTGCTGTTGACCACCGGCTGGGCGTTGAGGATCCTGCCGAAATCCTCCACCACGGTTCCCCGGGCGGAGGGCAGGGCAGTGGCCCGCCACGCCGGAACATCCGCGTTCCCCACCGAAAGCTGCTGGGCGCAGCCGGAAACAGCCAGCACGAGGGCGGCGGCGGCCAGCACTGAAAGGGCGCGCGGAAAGGAAGGAGGAACCAGAACCATCCCTCCAACTTACCGGCTGTCGCTACCTGCCATGGCTGTGCCCGATCGCTACCCGGCGATCAGCTCCAGCACCTCGCCCGGGTGCAGGGCCACATAGACACGGTCCCGCAGTGCGTTGGCCTCCAGGTCGGTCAGCGTCCGGTCCAGGGGCTGCAGTACCAGCCGGAGCAGCACGTTCACCTGGCCCGGAGCCATCCGGAGGCGTTCGACGGCGGCCGGCGGCAGCTCCGCCGTCGGGGTCACGGCTTTCACCTCCAAGGCCGCGAGCACTTCCGCGTCTGCTCCCATGGCCGTGCGGGCCAGGTCGCCGAGGAGTTCGACGTCGGCCTCAGCTTCCGAGGGCAGCACGAGGGAGAGGTCGCGCCGGATTTCCGGCATGGCCGAGACGGGACGGTACGGCTCGAGATCCAGCAGCTGCGCTTGGATCTCCGGACGGCCGGAGCGCAGGAGCCGGATGTCCGTGATCCCCTTCCGCAGCATGAGCGCACGGTCCAGGCCCATCCCGAGGGCAAGGCCGGCCCAGCGGCGGGGATCAAAGCCGGAACCACGCAGGACCGGCGCGGCCACGAGCCCGCACTCGGCCAGTTCCAGCCATTCGCCGCGGCCATCCGGCGAGCTGACCAGCACGTCCAGCTGCCGTCCTGCCGCCGTGTAGCTGTGGCGGGCCGGAGTTCCGCGCCACTGGACGCCGGGATGCGTGGAGGCCGGAAGCACGGCTTCCACCACGGCCGCCATCATGGCGTCCAGGTCGGCCGGCCCGAGAAGTCCGCGTGCCTTCAGGCGCCAGAGATCGACCTGGTGCGGTGCACCCACGTGCGTTCGGTCTATCGCGTCGCGGCGATACACCAGCCCCGGCAGCACATGCAGCCGGTCGTAGTGGCCAAGTTCGCTGCGGAGGGAGTCCAGCAGGGCGGGGATGCCGGCGGAGGTGTGGCTGCGGAGCATGACCGTTGGGCTCACGTGGCGGGAATAACGCGAGTCCCGGGTGACGTCGTCGGGCGAATATCCCAGTCGGTCATAGTTGTCCGCCGTAGCCACCAGCGGATTCAGCCGGTGAGTCACCGCCGGCACTGCCCAGAGCTCTTCCAGGGCTGCCACGACGTCGGCAAGGAGGAGCTGCATGGCGTGCGGGCCGGCGCCGGGGTCGGAAAGGTCGCGCAGGGATAAAGCGGAATCCAGTTGGGCAAGCGAAAGATAGTTCTTCATGTCAGGTCCTTAGGTGCATCTGTTGCGGGAGGGGAACATCACCCTCAGCCGCTGCGCCGGACGGACCCCGGCAGCTCCAGTCAGGCGCGCGATGGGAAGCCCGTGCGGCCGGTAAGCGGCCGAGGGCTGATAAATCGCTGCTGCGTGTGCATGGATTCATGATACGCCGGCCCCTTTCCGTGAGGAGACCGGAATGTCTGCAGAGATCTTGACCTTGACGCTACGTCAACATCTAGAGTCAGGTTATCGGCCCCCGGACAAGGAAGGCCCCCGGACAAGGAAGGAGGACGCCATGGACTGGTCCATCCAGGACATAGCCCGGATCGCCGGCACCACCAGCAGGACGTTGCGCCACTACGACGACATCGGCCTGCTCAAACCCAGCCGCACCGGGCACAACGGTTACCGGTACTACAACCAGGCCGCACTGGTCCAGCTGCAGCGCATCCTGCTCCTCCGCGGGCTGGGGCTGGGCCTGCCGGCCATCAGCCAGGTGCTCGACGACGGTGCGGACACCGCGACGGCACTCGCCGGCCACCTGGAGTGGCTCAAGCAGGAACAGGACAGGCTGGCGCGGCAGATCGCGTCGGTCACACAAACCATCGAAGCAGTGAAAGGAGGCGGCGAGATCATGGCAGAGGACATGTTCAACGGTTTCGACCACACGCAGTACAAGGATGAGGTGGAGGAACGCTGGGGCAAGGACGCCTACGCCAGGAGTGACGCATGGTGGCGCGGCATGAGCGCCGACGAGAAGAAAGCCTGGAAGCAGCGCTCGCAGCAACTCGGCGCCGACTGGGTTGCCGCAGCGTCGTCCGGCATCGCGCCGGACAGTGCAGAAGCCCAGTCCATCGCCAGGCGCCACGTCGAGTGGCTGACCGGAATCCCGGGTACCCCGGCGTCCGATGCTGCCGGCGGCCAGGGCGGCGGCAGGGCCGCCACCAAGGCGTACGTCACGGGACTCGGTGAGATGTACGTTGCCGATCCGCGGTTTGCCGCCAATTACGGCGGCCAGGACGGGGCGGCCTTCGTCCGGGACGCCCTGGCGGTCTACGCTGAGCAAAACCTGTAGCCCGGGAACGTCTGGCGGCAGGGTGCCGGGAAGGCCCGGCGCCCTGCCCCTAACCTGCCGCCAATAGACTTGGCCGGTGACTGAATCCACGCATTTCGCTGCCGGCAACATCCCTGACGCTCCCCGCAGCGACCGCCCGGACCTGCTTGCCGCGCTCGCCGCGGACCTGCGCCGCGTGCTGTACACGCTCGACGGCGTGGCCGCCCTTCTCGGTGACGCTGCGAGCCGCGCGCTGGACCGGGACCAGCCCATCCCCGCGCTGCTGGCGACCGAAAGTGCGGCCCATGGTGAGCCTGCGGGTGGCGGGACAGGCGCCGCGGCCCTCGCCGCCGTCGTCCGCCTCTGGCTCCTGGCTGTGCCGCAAAAGCGGGAAACGATCGACGCCGCCCTCCCGGGGATCCGCGCCGAGGGCCTCCTGGAGCTGGGGCTGATTGAGCCCGTGCCCGGCTCGTCGTTGCTGGGCGTCAAGGCCGATCTGAGGCCGTACGGCTGGGACGCGGGTGAGGATGGAAATGGCGGGGCGGAGCTCTGGGTGGCGAGCGACCTCGCCGCGCATCAGCGGGACGGCATGCTCCGGCAAGACCACGTCCTGGGGATCGGACAGGCCTCCACCACGCTGGTGCAGGCGACGATCCGCCGGCACGTGGCCAAAGCCCTGGACGTCGGAACCGGCTGCGGGATCCAGTCCTTCCACCTCCTGCAGCACGCCGGGCACGTGACCGCCACGGATATTTCCCGGCGGGCGCTGGCCTTCACGCGGTTCAACCTGCTGCTCAATGCCGACACCCTGCACCTGGACACGGAACGCCTCGAGGACCGCGTGAGCCTGCGGCTGGGATCGCTCCTGGAACCGGTCGCCGGGGAGGAGTTCGATCTGGTGGTCTCCAATCCGCCGTTCGTGATCACGCCACGGAGCCCCGGCGAGGACGTCACGGACCAGTTCACCTACCGGGACGGCGGCCTGCCGGGGGACGAAATAGTCGCCTCGCTTGTGGCGGCCTTGCCCGGAGTCCTGGCGCCCGGGGGGACAGCGCAGCTGTTGGGCAACTGGGAGATAGCCGCCGGAACAACGTGGCCGGAGCGGACTGAGGCCTGGGTCGGCCCCGAGGTGGATGCGTGGTTCATCCAGCGGGAGCGGGTGGGGCCGGAGCAGTACGCAGAGACCTGGTTGCAGGACGCCTCCGAGTCACGCGACCGCCAGCACTACCTGGACGCCTACGCCGCCTACCTTGCCGACTTCGCGTCCCGGGAGGTGGAGGGCATCGGGTTCGGAATGGCGTGGCTGCGCCGCCCGCCCGTTCCCGGCGCCGCCACCATCAGCCGGTTCGAGGAGATCACCTACCCCATCGAACAGCCGGTCGGGCCCCACTTGGGCGCCGCCGTCGAACGCTCAGACTGGCTGGCCTCGAACTGCCTGGAGGACGCGCACCTGCTGGTGGCGGACGATGTCACCGAGGAACGCCACCAGCGCCCCGGGGCCGAGCACCCGGGCGTGATCCTGCTGCGCCAGGGCGCGGGGCTTCGCCGTACCAACCTGCTCAGCACGGAACTGGCCGGCTTTGTTTCGGCCTGCGACGGCGACCTGTCGGTGGGGCAGATCATCGGCGCCCTGGAGGCGCTGTTGGGTGTCAGCCTCGCAGGGGAGGACGCTTTCGACGGCGGCGCATTCCGCAGCGGGCTCCTCACCGAGGTAGGGAACCTGGTGCGCGACGGGTTCTTGCTGCCTGCCTGAGTAAACGGGAGAAATCAAGGCCCTGACACCGGTGCGAAAAGCCGCATGTTTTCCACAGGAATGCGCATGTTTGTCCAAAATATGGTGAACTAGGCCAGTATGGGCTCATCTGCCCGAGCAACCTTTTTCTGTAGGAGCACCGTGCCAAGCAAGGCCAAAACCGGCAAGAAACTCGTGATTGTGGAGTCTCCCGCCAAGAGCAAGACCATCGCCAAGTACCTCGGCGAGGGCTTCATCGTAGAGGCATCCATCGGTCACATCCGCGACCTGCCGCAGCCGTCCGAGCTCCCGGCGGAACTGAAGAAAACCTCCGTGGGCAAGTTCGCGGTCGACATTGAAAACGACTTCAAACCGTACTATGTCGTGTCACCGGACAAGAAGAAAAAGGTGGCCGAGCTCAAGGCCCAGCTCAAAGACGCTGACGCTCTCTATCTCGCAACCGATGGGGACCGCGAGGGCGAGGCCATCGCGTGGCACCTGCTGGAAGTCCTGAAACCCAAGGTCCCGGTGTACCGGATGACGTTCGGAGAAATCACCAAGGAAGCCATCCACCGCGCCATGGACAACCTGCGCGATGTCGATGCGGCGCTCGTTGATGCCCAGGAAACCCGCCGGGTGCTGGACCGCCTCTACGGCTACGAGATTTCCCCGGTCCTCTGGCGGAAAGTGGCCCGCGGCCTGTCCGCCGGCCGTGTGCAGTCAGTGGTCACCCGCATGGTGGTGGACCGTGAACGCGAACGCATGGCCTTCAAGGCGGCGTCCTACTGGGACCTCACAGGCCAGTTCGGTGCCGGTTCGGGTTCATTCAAGGCCAAGCTGGCTGCGGTTGACGGCGCCAAGGTGGCCACCGGCCGGGACTTCAACGACAACGGCGAACTCACCTCCCGCAATGCGGCCCACCTCAACGAGGAACTGGCCACCTCGCTGGCCGCAGGCCTGCAGGACGCAGACTTCCGTGTCCGCTCGGTGGACACCAAGCCTTACACCCGCCGTCCCGCTGCCCCGTTCACCACCTCCACACTCCAGCAGGAGGCCGGGCGCAAGCTGCGCTTTTCCTCGAAGAGCACCATGCAGGTAGCCCAGCGCCTGTACGAAAACGGCTACATCACCTATATGCGTACCGATTCCTCGGCGCTGAGCGATGAAGCCGTGACGGCCGCCCGACGCCAGGCCTCCGAGCTGTACGGCCCGGAATACATCCCCCAGTCACCCCGCGTCTACACCAGCAAGGCTGCGAACGCCCAGGAGGCACACGAGGCCATCCGACCCGCCGGTGACTCCTTCCGCACGCCGGCGCAGGTGGCCAAGCAGCTCTCCGGCGACGAGTTCCGCCTGTACGAACTGATCTGGAAGCGAACCGTCGCCTCGCAGATGGGCGATGCGAAGGGCTCCACAGCCACCATCCGCCTCGGCGCCGTCGCAAGCGACGGCCGTGACGCCGAGTTCTCCGCCTCCGGAACCGTCATCACGTTCCCCGGCTTCCTGGCCGCCTATGAGGAAGGCAAGGACGAAAGCCGCGGCGACGACGACTCCGAGGAGACCCGCCGCCTGCCGAACGTGGCCAAGGACGACGCCCTGACGGCGTCGGAAGTTGTGGCCGTAGGCCATGAGACCTCCCCGCCGCCGCGCTTCACGGAAGCCTCCCTGACGGCCGAACTGGAAAAGAAGGGCATCGGGCGCCCGTCCACCTACGCCTCCACCATCTCCACCATCCAGGACCGCGGCTACGTCCGGAAGCAGGGATCGGCCCTGGTCCCGAGCTGGATTGCGTTCTCGGTGATCCGCCTGCTGGAGCAGCACTTCACGGACTACGTGGACTACGAATTCACGGCAGACATGGAAGGTGACCTGGACAAGATCGCCAACGGCCAGGCCGTTGGGTCCGCCTGGCTCAAGCACTTCTACTACGGCGAGGACTCCGAGCCGGGCCTGCTGAGCATCGTGAACAACCTCGGCGAAATCGATGCCCGCGAGATCAACTCGGTGCCCATCGCTGACGGGATCACGCTGCGGGTGGGCAAGTTCGGGCCCTACCTGGAAAGTTCCATCCCGACCGTGGACGCCAAAACCGGAGAGCTGGTGGAGTCCTCCCGTGCCAACGTTCCCGAGGATCTGGCTCCGGACGAACTGACGCCGGCCAAGGCTATTGAGCTCATGGAAACAGCGGCACCTGAAGAGCGCGTGCTGGGCACCGACCCGCACACCGGTCACACCGTGGTCGCCAAGAACGGGCGCTATGGCGCCTATGTCACCGAAATCATCCCGGAGATGACCGACGAGCAGTTGGCCAACCAGCCCGTGGAGTACTACAAGAACGGCAAGCCCAAGCCAGCGAAGAAGCCTGTCAAGGCCAAGCCGCGCACGGGTTCGCTGTTCGCGTCCATGTCTGTCGATTCCGTCACACTCGACGAGGCCTTGCAGCTCATGAGCCTTCCCCGCGTGCTGGGCCAGGACGCCGAAGGAAACCTCATCACGGTGCAGAACGGACGTTTTGGCCCGTACTTGAAGAAAGGCACCGACTCCCGCTCGATCGGCTCCGAGGAGGAGATCTTCACCATCACCCTGGAGCAGGCACTGGAGATCTACTCCCAGCCCAAGCAGCGTGGCGCCCGTGCTGCCGTGGCGCCGCTGGCCGAGTTCGGTCCTGATCCGGTCTCGGAGAAGAACATCGTGGTCAAGGAAGGCCGCTTCGGTCCGTACATCACCGACGGCATCACCAATATCACCGTTCCGCGCGCCACGTCCCTCGAGGAGCTCACCCGGGAACAGGCCGTGGAACTCCTCGCCGAAAAGCGGGCAAAGGGCCCGGTCAAACGCACGACGGCGGCCCGCAAGGCACCGCCGAAAAAGAAGGCGACCGCAAAGAAGTGACTTAGGCGGCCGCGGACTGGTTTGCGCCGTCGGCATCAACGTGGTCGAGTAGATGCATGACTGAACAGCCCGGCATCGCCGACACCACGCCGCTCAACGAACTCGAAGAGAAGCTCGCCCAGGGCGGGCAGCCCGACGCCAGCCCGGTGGACGTCATCCTGTCGTTCCTCAACAGCGAGGTCTACGTCGTCAGCACGGACGGCGTGGACGGCGAGGACTCCCAGGTGGAACCGCTGGTACTGGCGAACGCCGACGGCGACCCTGTCCTGGCGGTCTTCTCCCACCCCACCCGCGTTGACGAGCAGTACCTTGAGGCCGCCCCTAATGTCCTCGGCACCCAGGGAGCAGCCATCATCGCCAACATCGGCGACGAGCTTGGCATGGTGATCAACCCCGGGGCGGCCTTCGGATTCGAGATCAACACCGAAGGTGTGGCCAACATCAAACGCGACTTCAAACGCGCCGATGAGGCCCCCGACGGCGAGCCCACCGATCCCGCCGCCAGCTGATATTTGCCCTGCCGGTTGTGAGTAAGATGCCCGCCCGGGCAATAATGGCAGCATGCGGCTAGGCGTCCTCGATATCGGGTCCAATACTGTCCACCTTCTCCTGGTGGATGCCCACCCTGGTGCGCGCCCGGTGCCTTTTGCCTCGCACAAGCGTCCGCTCTCCCTGGTGCAGTACCTGGATGGTGACGGCAACATTACGGACGCCGGACAGCACGAGCTCACCGAGTTCGTCCTGGAAGCCTGGGAGTTCGCTGCCAAGCACAAAGCCGAGGATCTCCTGGCGTTCTGCACCTCGGCCATCCGCGAGGCCACCAACGGCCCGGAAGTCCTTGCCCGCGTCAAGCATGAGACCACGGTGACGCTGCAGGAACTGACAGGGGACGAAGAGGCGTCCATGACCTTCTTCGCCGTCAGGCGCTGGTACGGCTGGGGGGCGGGTCCCATCCTGAACCTGGACATCGGCGGCGGATCCTTCGAAATGGCCTTCGGCCAGAATGAACTCCCCGAAGTCGCCACCTCCGTGCCCCTTGGCGCCAGCCGCCTCACCCGTGACTGGCTCGCCGAGGATCCGCCGTCGGCCAAGAGTGTGAAGGAACTTCGCCGCTATATCCGCACCACGCTCAAACCCGCGGTGAAGGAGTTCGATGGCCTCGGCCGGGCAAATCTCATCGCCGGGACCTCCAAGACCTTCCGGTCACTGGCCAGGATCGCGGGCGCAGCCCCCAGCGCCGCGGGCCCGTACGTGAAGCGTGAACTGAATGGCACGGACCTCGGGGTGTGGGCCCAGCGCATCTCGGCCATGAAGACGGAGGACCGCCTGCATCTGCCAGGTGTTTCGGAGGCACGCGCCAACCAGCTCCTCGCGGGGGCACTGGTGGCCGAGGCGGCCCTTGAACTGTTCAACTTCAAGAAAATCAGGATCTGCCCGTGGGCGCTGCGCGAAGGCCTGATCCTGCGCCGCCTGGACCAGCTGGTCTTCGCCGGTCCGCTGGGCCCGGCGCCGCACGTGGTGGTACCAGAGGGGTCCCTGGCCGTTTGAGTATGCAGCCTGCATTGCGCCGGCCTTAATGCGAAGGCCTTAACGCGAAAGCACCGGGGCCCGCAGCAGGAAAATGGGGGAAAACCTGCTGCAGTCCACCGGCGCTCCGGGCAAACATCCCCATGCTTGCCGCATCACTCGCACCCTCAATGAGGCAATATCCACGTTAGGGCCCCAACTTGTGCGTGACCTGCAGCGAAGATGGGAGTCCGCTGTGAATCAGTGCAAGGGCTTCATTTCGGCAGGGCAACGGCCGAACTGCAATGATGGGTCCATGAAGAACCGAATCGCATTCCTTGGCTGTGGGTCCATGAACGAAGCCATCCTGGGTGGCCTCCTGGAGGGCGGAACAGACCCGTCCGACATCGTGGCCACCGTCCGGCGGGCAGAGCGGGCCGCCGAACTGGCGGAACGGCACCATGGGATCACAGCCATCGCCGGCGAGGAGGAACCGGACAACAACCGGCAGGCGGCCAAAGGCTCCGGCGTCGTAATCCTTGGCGTGAAACCGCCGGGAATCGCGGACCTGGCCCGGGAGATCAGCGGGTCCCTCTCGCCGGATACCATCGTCATCAGCGTGGCCGCCGGCGTGTCGCTGGCGCAGCTGGAAGCGGCACTCCCTGCCGGTCAGCCCGTGATCCGCACCATGCCCAACGTTCCTGCAAAGCTCGGCCGGGGTGTGGTGTCCGTGTCGCCCGGCAGCAGCTGTACCCCGGCGCAGCTTCAGATGGCCAAGGACATCCTCAAGGCGGCGGGCACGGTGGTGGAGGTGCCGGAGGACCAGGTGGACGCCCTTTCTGCCATCAGTGGCTCCGGGCCGGCTTATGCCTTCTACCTCGCCGAAGCCATGGCCTCAGCCGGCGTCGAGTTGGGCCTTGATCCTGAGCTGTCGCTGCTCCTCGCCCGCGAGACCGTGGCCGGTGCGGGCCTCATGCTGGCCGAGCCGGGCGCCGACCCTTCGTCCCTGCGCAAGTCCGTCACCAGCCCCAACGGCACCACTGAGCGGGCCATTGCCACGTTCGACGAACGCGGCATGCCGTCCATCATCGCTGCCGGCGCCCGTGCCGCCGCCGATCGGGCCGCGGAAATCACCAGGCAGCTGGGCTGACCCCGCCTCCGATCGCACCCACCCGCCTCCGCAACGGCGGCTTGGCAGCTAGGGCCGGGCCGCGAACCGCTCCAGCAAGTCAACGTGGCCGGACACGATCAGCATGTCGCGTGAGGACACCTTGGTTTCCGGACGCGCGTACGTGAAGTCTTCCCCCGGGGATTTCACGCCCACGATGGTCACACCGTATTTTGACCGGACCTTCGATTCGTCCAGGGTGAACCCCACGGTTTCACGCGGCGGGTACATCTTGACGATCGCGAAGTCGTCGTCGA
The DNA here is from genome assembly GCA_036565085.1 of Arthrobacter sp. Classification (GTDB taxonomy): domain Bacteria; phylum Actinomycetota; class Actinomycetes; order Actinomycetales; family Micrococcaceae; genus Arthrobacter. The sequence continues at coordinate 9,428 of DATCNU010000023.1, read as the reverse complement.
ACTCAATGAAGTCCAGCATGCGTCCGGAGACGAGATGGGCGGCCCGGACGCCGGCGTCGGCCTCTGGATAGATGACGTGGTTCGCGCCGATGCGGGTGAGGATCTTGCCGTGCGAGGGCGTGATGGCCTTGACCCACAAGTGTTCGATGCCCAGGTCCACCAGGTTCACGGTGATCAGCACCGAGGACTCGATGGAGGTACCCACGCCCACCACCGCGGAACTGAAGTCCTGCGCACCGAGCTGGCGCAGGGCGTCGATATTGGTGGCATCGGCCTCCACCACATGGGTGAGCAGCGGCGCCCACTTCTGGACCAGGGTCCGGTCGCGTTCGATGGCAAGCACTTCCCGCCCCTGCTTCACGAGCTGCTCGGCGGTGGAGGAGCCGAAGCGGCCAAGCCCGATCACCAGGACAGGTGCGTTATGGGCGGGGCGGTTGGGTGCGCCTGAGGAATTAGCCAATGATGGGCCTCTCTTCCGGGTAGTGGTACAGCTGGCTGCGCCGAAGCGACAGGAGGAAGGTCAAAACCAGGAGAACGACGGCGAAAAGGCTCGGCGCAGGACGGGCGGGTGAGGTGGTGGCGATGTCGCCAATGACGCCGCGGGGCCGCGTGAAGATCCAGAGGCCTTCCTGGTCCGGTCCGGCGGGCTGCCAGCTGGCCGGGTTCCGGTGCCTCGACTGGCTTTCCGTCATCTGTGGGTTTTCCTCGGTAGAAACTGTTCCTTGAGTAGTAAACCACTAAAGGCCGTCCCAATGCCGGGCGGAGCAGGCGCACGGCTCGGGTAGCCTGTGATTGATGACATACCTGCCCGGTCTCAGCCAGCCCGCGCCGCCAACGACTGTGGTGTGGGATTCCGCCATGACCGCCTACAACTTCGGCCCGGGACACCCGATGGCGCCGGAACGCATGGACCTCACGGCGCGGCTGGCCCGGAGCCTTGGGCTCCTTGACCTGGCGCACGTCTCCGTCCAGGCTCCGCACGTCGCGTCGGACGCCGAGCTGGAGACTGTCCACTCCCCGGAGTTCGTTGCGGCGGTGCACCGCGTCAGCGAGGACCCGGCGGTACCGGACGCAGCCCGTGGCCTCGGGACAGAGGACGATCCCGCTTTCGCCGGAATGCACGAGGCGGCTGCGCGGCTGGCCGGCGGCTCCCTGCTCGCGGCGTCCGCCGTATTGGACGGCTCCGCCCTGCATGCGGTGAACTTTGGCGGAGGCATGCACCACGCTGCCAGGGAGCGGGCGAGCGGCTTTTGCATCTACAACGATGCGGCCCTTGCGGTTCGTAAACTGCTCGACGGCGGTGTCCCGCGCGTGGCATATATTGACGTCGACGCGCACCACGGGGACGGGACGGAAAGCATCTTCTGGGATGATCCCCGGGTACTCACGATTTCCCTGCACGAAAGCGGCCTGACGCTCTTTCCGGGAACGGGCTTCGCCAACGAGATCGGGGGTGTGCGGGCCGAGGGCAGTGCCGTGAACGTCGCCCTGCCGTCCGGAACAGGCGACGCCGGCTGGCTGCGCGCGTTCCACGCGGTGGTGCCACAGCTCATCGGCGCTTTTGAACCTGAGGTCATCGTGAGCCAGCACGGCTGCGACTCACACCGGCGGGACCCCCTGGCGCACCTCAACATCAGTGTTGACGGCCAGCGGGAGGCCGCCACCGCCGTCGGGAACCTGGCTGCCCGCCACTGCGGCGGCCGCTGGATAGCCACGGGAGGCGGCGGCTACAACGTCACCGATGTGGTGCCCCGGTCCTGGAGCCACCTGATCGCCATTGCCGCCGGCCGTCCCGTTCCTCCGCGGGCCCCGGTGCCGGAGGACTGGCGCACCTATGTGGAGGACAAGTTCGGCTCAGCCGCCCCGGGGCTCATGGGTGACGACGTGGAGCTTTGGTGGCGCTCGTGGGAGGTGGGGTTCGACCCCAACGACGCCGTGGACCGGACGGTCATGGCCACGCGCAAGGCAGTGTTCCCGCTGTACGGACTTGATCCCTGGTTTGACTAGGCGGGCCCGCCGCGGCTCCTTGGCCACGCGCATTTCGCGGCATGTCTGGATGCCGAAATAGTTGATGCCTTTCGGCGTATATGTCGCTAGGGTGGGAGGCATGGTGACAGACGACGTATTTGCCGTCATTGCGGAAGCAACCCGGCGCGACATCCTGGTATCCCTTCGGGCAGGGGACAAGGCAGTGGGGGAGTTGGTGGAGGAACTGTCGGCCAGCCAGCCCACCATTTCCAAGCACTTGAAGGTCCTCCGTGAGGCGCGGCTCGTCAGTATGCGTGCGCAGGGCCAGAAGCGCTACTACACGTTGAATCCGAAACCGCTTGAGGGGGTCGCCAGCTGGCTGGAGACGTTCGACGTCGGCCGGGCGGCCGCCGTCGGGAAGTCCCCGGAGCCGAAGGCTGCCAGGGTTCCAGCGGGGAAGGACCGCCAGGCCTCGACCGACGCCGTGGCTGAGACCGATGCCGTGGGCGCTGAAACAGTAACTGCCGGCGCCCTGGCCCACGGCAGCGCTGAATTGAGTCCCGCCGTCGTCATTCCGGGCGGAACGGCCGCCCCGCTCAGCGACGATACCGTTCCGCAGCAGATCGGCCGGACCGTGGGCCGTGCCGCCACCAAAGCGGCCGACCTGCTGGCCAATCTTCCCAACCTCCCGAAGTTCGGCCGAAAGAAGTAGCGGCCGAAAGAAGTGGCACTGACGGGGGCGACTACCTGGCGAGCAGCCGGACGTGGTCGGGCGTGAGCTCGGAGATCCTTCTGACGCCCAGCAGCGCCATGGTGCGGGCCATGTCCTTCTCGAGGATCTGGATGGCACGGTCCACGCCTGCCCGGCCGCCGGCCATCAGTCCGTAGAGGTATGCCCGGCCGATCAGGGTGAAGTCGGCTCCCAGAGCCAGGGCAGCTATGATGTCCGCGCCGCTCATGATGCCGGTGTCAAGGATGATGGCGGCGTCCGAGTTGTCGGCCTGGAACGCCTGCTTGACGTCGGGCAGCAGATGGAACGGGAGGGGGGCGCGGTCCAGCTGGCGGCCGCCGTGGTTGGAGAGCACTACGCCGTCGGCACCGTGATCCACTACCTTGCGGGCGTCGTCGACGGTCTGGATGCCTTTGACCACCAGCTTGCCCTTCCAGGTTTCGCGCAGCCAGTCCAGGTCCCCGAACGTTAGGGTGGGATCGAACATTGAGTTGATGAGGTCGGCCACGGTGCCGGTGTAGCGGGACAGCGACGCGAAGGTCAGCGGCTCGTGCGTGAGGAAGTTGAACCACCAGGCCGGGCGGTAGGACGCGTCCAGCACGGTCTTGATGGTCAGCGCCGGCGGGATGGTCATGCCGTTGCGCACGTCGCGCAGCCGGGCGCCGGCGACGGCGGTGTCCACCGTGACCATGAGGGTGTCGTTTCCGGCGTTGGCCGCGCGCTCAATCAGTTCCAGCGAGCGGTCCCGGTCCGTCCACAGGTAAAGCTGGAACCAGTTGCGCCCGTTGGGGGCGGCAGCGGCAACATCCTCGATCGATGCCGTGCCCATCGTGGAGAGGGTGTAGGGAATCCCGGCGGCCTCAGCGGCCTGCGAGCCGGCATATTCGCCCTCGGACTGCATCATCCGGGTGAAGCCGGTGGGGGCAATGCCTACCGGGAGGCGGGAGGGCTTGCCGAGAATGTCGGTGCTGAGGTCGATCTTGGAGACGTTTCTCAGGATGCCCGGCCGGAACTCGATGTCCCGGAAGGCTTCACGGGCCCGGCGCAGGGTGATCTCTTCCTCGGCCGCGCCATCCGTGTAGTCGAAGGGGGCCTGCGGCGTGCGGCGCTTGGCCATGTCCCGCAGCTCCCAGATGGTGCTGGCCCGCTTGAGCCGGGCTTCCTTGCTGAACTCGGGCTTCTTGAACTGCATCAGCGGGGCAAGGTCTGAATACTTGGGGATGCGGCGCCTGAGGGCGGCCGGGACAGCGGAGGTGGCGGGGCGGGCGCGGGCATCACCTGTGGCGGGAATCTCCGTGGCGCCCGGGGCCGGGGTGATCTCCGGGTTGTTCGGCTGGATGGTGTTGCTCATGGCTTCCTCCGTTGGTGGGCCGGCACGGACGGCCGGTACCGGCCGTGCCCGTCTGTGGTCTAACCACACTCTAGGCCATGTGGTCCAACCACATCAACTAGGATGGCCCTATGCGTACGCACCAGCTTGTCCTGCACTGGATCGAAAGCCAGCTCTCCGAGGGCCAGTTGACCGTGGGCGGGCGCCTGCCTGCCGAGCGCACCCTTGCTGGACAGCTGAAGGTCTCCCGGACGTCCGTGCGCGAGGCCATCCGGATCCTCGAGGCCATGGGAGTGGTGCGGGCCGGCGTTGGATCCGGTCCGGAGGCGGGGACTGTGGTGATCTCGGATCCGACGGCGGCGCTCGGCTCGGCGCTGCGGCTCCACGTTGCCACGCAGCATCTTCCGGTTTCCGACATCGTCGAAACCCGGGTGCTGCTCGAGTCGTGGGCTGCGGCCCACGCCCGGGCGGACGCTCCGGAATTGGAGGATGCCGCCGCGCTCCTGGACGAGATGGACGCCGTCGTGCTCCAAAACGGTGCGGGCGCCGCGGGAGTCGACGCCGTCGGAAGCAAAGATCCCGCAGTGGATGACTTCCTGGCGCTTGACGTCCGGTTCCACCTGGCCCTTGCCGACGCCGCCGGAAATGCCGTGGTCAGTGCCATGATGGGCTCGCTCCGCGAATCGATCCATGGGTACATCGAGCGGCTCACGGCCAATCTCCCGGACTGGGAGGCCACGGCCTCCCGGCTGCGGGCCGAGCACCGCGAGATCCTCGCCGCCATCAGGAACGACGACGGCGATCGTGCGGCAAAGCTGGTGGCGGCCCACATTGAGGGGTACTACCGCGAATCCGGGCTGTGACCGGGAAGTTCGGGGAACGAGCTAGGGTTTCGCCGGTCCGCTGCTCGCCCGGACCTCCAGGCGGGGCTGGTACCTGCTGCCGGGGGCAACGTTGACTTCCTTTCGGATGAGCGCCCTCAGCTCGTACCACGCCTGCTGGCCGAGTTCCGTGATGGGCACAGCGGCGGTGGTCAGGGTGGGTGTGGTGTATCTGGCGAACGGGATGTCGTCAAAGCCCGTCACCGAGATGTCTGCCGGCACGTTGACTCCGCGTTCATGCAGTCCGCTCAAGAGACCCATGGCCACAAGGTCGTTGAAAGCCAGGATGCCAGTGGCGCCACTGTCCAGGACGGCGTCCACCGCTCCGTGGCCGGTATCGAAGTCCGAGCCGCCTTCAAGCATGCGTACATCCACCTGCGGGTGGGCTGCCCTGAACGCCTCCAGGCCCTGCAGCCGGAGCCCGTTAGAGGCGCTGCCCGCTGGCCCGGCCAGGAATGCCAGCCGGGTGTGGCCGAGTCCCACCAGATGCTCCGCCAGGTCCTGGACACCCTGGCCATAGTCCACCACCAGGCTGGGCACACCGGGAGCCGCCGTCGTCCTGTTGATGAGGACCAGCGGGTGCAGGGAAGGTGCTATTTCCTCAAGTTCGGCGTCGCTCATCCGCGGTGCGCACAGCACCAGACCGTCGCACCGGCGCCTGGCTTCGCCGGCCAGGATGGCTTCCTCGCTGGAGACCTCGAAGGAATCTGCGATCAGGACGCGGTAGCCGTCCTGGGCTGCAGCCCGGCTCAATCCGCGCAGGATGGCCTGGAAGGTTGGGTTGGCAAGGTCGGGCACCACAATGCCGATGGTGTCCGTTTTTCCGAGCGCCAAACTCCGCCCGACCGGGTTTGGCTGGTACTTCAGCTCCGCTGCCGCCGCACGGACCCGTGCGGCGATATCAGGGTCAACGGTGAAGTTTCCGTTCATCACGCGCGAAACCGTGGCATGTGAAACACCTGCCTTGACGGCAACGTCCGCGATGCCGATCCTGCCGGAGGCCGATTTCCTGACCATGGTCTGCCTTTCGTAAGTCCCTCAAGCCATTCTGCCCACCAAACGGCGCGCAGGGCGCGGGACCGGAGGTGTCGTGAGAGAAAGCATATAACGCCGATGGAAAACGGTTTCTCTCTGCGAGGGTAATGGTTGACGGGACCGCGGATGTCTTGATACAAATCATTTAACGCCAATGAGAAAACGCTTTCTCACTAAGATCACGGACCAGCCCTTGACCCGCCCTGCGCCACTGACGCACCAAGCCATTTGAAAGGACCCTCATGGTCAGCACAGTCGAGCCGAGTTCCGCCGCCGCGGTCTCGGGCTCCGAAACCCGCACGGGCACAGCGACGGCTGCCGGCGGAGGCCGGTCCAAGGCACGCCTCGCCCTCATCGGCACCGGCGGCCGATCCGAGATGTACATCCGTGCCATCTTCGGCAAGCACTCTGACACTGCTGAACTGGTGGCGTTCTCCGACGTCAACCCTGGCCGTGTGGAGTTCTACCAAAGGCTCATCCAGGAACTCGGGGCGCCAGGTCCGGTCGCCTCCTTCAACCCGGCGGACCTCACCGCGTTCGTCCGGGCCAACAACATCGACCGCGTTGTGGTGACCACCCCGGACTGCACCCACGCCGACTACATCGTGGAGGCGCTCAAGGCTGGCGCCGACGTGGTCGTGGAAAAACCACTCACCATCGACGCGGAGGGCTGCCGCCGGATCACCAGTGCCGTGGAAGAAACCGGCCGCAACGTGGTGGTCACCTTCAACTACCGCTACTCGCCGCGCAACAGTGCGCTGAAGGAAATCATCCAGAGCGGCGTGATCGGCAAGGTCACCTCCATCGACTTCAGCTGGGTCCTGGACACCGTCCACGGCGCCGACTACTTCCGCCGCTGGCACCGTGAGAAGAAAAACTCGGGCGGTCTGCTGATCCACAAGGCCTCCCACCACTTCGACCTGGTCAACTGGTGGCTCAACGACGTCCCGGAACGCGTTTTCGCCTCCGGGGACCTGGTGTTTTACGGCGACAAGAACGCCGCCGAGCGCGGCCTCGGCCCCCGTCCAGAACGCGGAACCCCCGCTGGCGGGGACAAAACAGGGGAAAAGGATCCGTTCGCGCTGGACCTCCGCGAGGATGAGCGACTCAAGGCTCTCTTCCTGGACAACGAGCACTATGACGGCTACCGCCGCGACCAGGACGTTTTCACCAGCGGGATCACCATCGAGGACAACCTGGCACTGGTGGTGGAGTACCAGGGCGGCCCGCGCCTGAGCTACTCCCTGAACGCCCACAGCCCCTGGGAAGGCTACCGCGTGGCCGTCAACGGCACCGAAGGCCGGGCCGAACTGGAAGTGGTGGAACGCGCGGCTGTCCTGAACAGCTCGGACAGGAAAACGGTGGTTGATCCCAGCGCCATCCCTGTCGAGGAAGAGGACGCCGTCCGCCGGAACGGGGAACGACTGGTGGTCCAGCGCCACTGGGCGGCCGCCTACGAGGTTCCCATCGTCAACGGCGAAGGCGGCCACGGCGGGGGCGACGAGCTGCTGCTGTCCGACCTTTTCAACGGGCCCGGCGAGGATCCCCTGGGGCGGCCCTCGGGCTACCTTGACGGCCTGCGCTCCGTGTCCGTGGGCATCGCCGGCAACCAGTCGCTGGAGTCATCCCTCCCCGTCCGTATCGAAGACCTGGACCTCGGCGCCGACCTCCGCCGCGGCGTCCAGTCCGCGCCCTGAAGACCAGAAGGAACCACCATGAGCAGGATCTTTGTCACCGGCGGCTCCGGCCGCCTGGGCCGCAGCGTTGTGGCCGGGCTCGCCGACAAGGGGCACCACGTCATTTCAGTGGACCGCGATGCGATCCCCGCGGACGAACTGCCACCCGGCGTCGTGCAGGAAACCGGCGATCTGCTGGCTCCGGGCGAGGCTTTGCGCCTCCTCCGTGACGCCAGGCCCGACGCCGTCATCCACCTCGCGGCGATTGCCGTACCGTTCAGCGCACCGGAAGAGGTCATCTTCACCACCAACACCCGCCTTGCCTATCAGGTGATCAGCGCGGCCACGGAACTGGGAGTGGGCAGGATCGTGACGGCCAGCAGCCCCACGGTGCTGGGTTACGGCTCGCCGGCCGGCTGGCTGCCGGACAGCTTCCCGCTCGATGAGCGCACCACTCCGCGGCCCTGGAACGCCTATGCGCTGTCCAAACTGATCGCGGAACAAACCGTGCAGATGTTCGCGGCCGCGCAGGGGGAGAAGATCCGCTACGCTGCCTTCCGCCCCTGCTATGTCATCTCACCTGAGGAATGGGACGGCGCACCCACCCAGCAGGGCCACACCCTGGCCGAACGGCTGGCCGACCCTGCACTGTCAGCCCCCGCGCTGTTCAACTACGTGGATGCCCGCGACGTCGCCGATTTCCTGGATGTGCTACTTCAGAAAATGGATGCCATCCCCAACGGCGAAACGTTCTTCGTCGGTGCCGCTGATGCCCTGGCCACCGCTCCGCTGGCCGAACTGATGCCCAGGTTCCTCCCCGGCAGTGAAGCCCTGAGTACGGGACTGCGCGGCACCAGCCCTGCATTCTCCATCGCCAAGGCCCGTGAACTGCTCGGCTGGCAGCCCCGGCGCAGCTGGCGGACCGAACTCAAGACAGCAACCACCACAAACGGCGGGAAATCCGCGCTGGTCACGGCCGCAACCGGATCCAAGGAGACAGCATGAAATTCGACGGCGTTCTGTTTTTCCCCGTCACCCCTTTCACTCCGGAAGGCACCGTTGATGTGGACCTCCTCAAGGAGCACATCACTTCAAGGCTGCCCTTCGGCCCCGGCGCCGTCTTCCCTGCCTGCGGCACCGGCGAGTTCCATGCCCTCAGCATCGACGAGGTGCGTACCGTGGTGGCCGCCGCCGTCGAGGTGGCGGCCGCCCGTGTGCCGGTGGTCGCCGGAGCCGGCGGACCGCTGGGCCATGCCCTTGCTGCCGCCCGCGTGGCCGAAGAAGCCGGCGCAGACGCCCTCCTGGTCCTCCCGCCGTACCTCGTCACCGGCCCCTCCGACGGCCTGGTGGCGTACATCGAGGCCGTCGCTGATGCGAGCAGCCTTCCGGTGATCGTCTATCACCGCGGGAACGCCAAATTCACCGCAGCCTCCATGGCCCGCCTCGCCGCCAACCCCAAGGTGGCCGGCTTCAAGGACGGCCTGGGCGATGTGGGCCTGGCGCAGGAGATCGTTTCCGCCGTCCGCGCCACAGGACGGGAGGACTTCGCATTCTTCAACGGTCTCCTGACTGCTGAACTGACCCAGGGCGCCTACCGGGGCCTGGGAATCCCGCTCTACTCATCGGCAGCGTTTGCGATGGCCCCGGAGATCGCCAAGGCGTACTACGACGCCTACATGGCCGGTGACGAGGAGCGCCGCAACGCCCTGCTGGACGGCTTTTACGCCCCGCTGGTGCGGCTCCGCGACCAGACTCCCGGCTTCGGCGTCTCGCTGATCAAGGCGGGCCTGCGGCTCGGAGGACTGGCC
>DATCNU010000022.1:0-14998 GCA_036565085.1 Arthrobacter sp. | reverse complement strand
GACCGGGTAGGTGTTTCCGTCTTCCCACTCGATGGTCTTCTTGGAAGACACGGTGGACTTGGTCAGGAACTTGACGCCGGAAGCCAGGTCGTTGAAAACAACAGCTTCGTACTTCGGGTGGGTATCAGACTTCATAATGGGACCTTTGTTCGCACAACTGGATTTTGCCAGCTGCCAGGTATGAGTGGGATGGATGCGGTCTGCATCAGCAGAAGCTGATAGAGCAGGCCGACCAGCTATTAATAATAGCGGATGCGGCGGACCCTGACGAACCGCCACTGTCCGCCTACGGCCGGAGCCTGAGCTCCCAGAACGCGACAGCGGAGGCCGCTGCAACGTTGAGCGAGTCGACCCCCTGGCGCATGGGGATCTTCACGGCCAGGTCGACGGCGGCAAGTGTCTCGGCGCTCATCCCGGCACCTTCCGTGCCGAGCACGAGGGCAAGACGGTCCGGATGGCGTGCGGCCAGCTCGTCCACATCCACGGCGTCTTCAGTGAGTTCCAGTGCCGCCACCGTGAAGCCCTGGTCTCGGAGGGCGGTGAGGGGCGCCGGCCAGCTCGCCAGCCGCGCCCAAGGCACCTGGAAGACGGTGCCCATGCTGACCCTGACGCTCCGGCGGTACAGCGGATCGCCGCACCGCGGCGAGACCAGCACGGCATCGATGTTCAACGCCGCTGCCGAGCGGAAGATGGCCCCCACGTTGGTGTGGTCCACGATGTCCTCCAGGACTGCGACGCGCCGGGCGCCCGCGAGCAGTTCCTCCAGAGGCACCGGAGCCGGTCGCTGCATGGCGGCCATCGCCCCGCGGTGCAGGTGGAAACCCGTGATCTCCTCGAGCAGGGTGGCGCTGCCGATGAAGGCCGGGACATCCGGGTAGGCGCTGAGGACGTCCTGCAGGTCCCCGAGCCACTTCTCCGCGAGGAAAAACGAACGGGGGCGGTGGCCGGCGGCAAGGGCACGGCGCAGCACGCGCGAAGACTCGGCAATGTACATGCCCTCGGCCGGTTCACGGAGCTTGCGGAGGTGCACATCCGTCAGCTGGGTGTAGTCGGAGACGCGGGGATCCGCAGCGGATTCAAGGAAGTGGATTGTCACCGGCTGATTATTTCAGCAGATTTGCGATCATGACGCCCAGTGCCAGCAGCCCCAGGGCAAAGATGACCGCCCGGAGCACCGTTGGGGAGAGCCGTCGCCCGACCCTGGAGCCGAGGAGTCCGCCGGCCGTGGAGCTCACCGCGATCAGGAGCACCACCAGCCAGTTGATCCGGTCGAAGGCGAACAGCAGATAGGAAACCGCGGCCACCATGTTCACGCCGAGGACCAGGATGTTCTTCATGGCGTTCGCGTTCTGGATGGTTCCGGTCAGGAATACCCCGAGGATTCCGACCACGAGGATGCCCTGGGCCGCCACGAAATAGCCGCCGTAGACCCCCGCCAGATAGACCAGCACCACGAGCAGGACCCCATGGCGCTTGTCCCGGATGGCATGCTCGGGGTTCTCTTCACGGTTGCGCACCCAGGACTGCAGCCTCGGCTGGAACAACACCATCAGCAGGGCCAGGACCAGCAGGGCCGGCGCCACGTAGTGGAAGACTATCTCCGGCAGGTGGAGGAGGAGCCACGCCCCGGAAATGCCACCCAGCAGCGACGCCGGGAGGAGCCTGAGCAGTTGCCGGCCCCTGCCCCGAAGCTCCCGGCGGTATCCCCAGGCCCCGGCAGCGGTGCCCGCAACCAGGCCCATGGCGTTGCTCATGGACGCCACGACGGGCGTGACGCCCAGCGTGATCAGGACCGGGAAGGTCACCAGCGTGCCGGAGCCGACGACGGCATTGATGGTTCCGGCCCACAGGCCGGCAAAGAAGACAATAACGCTGCCGAGAAGATCCACTGTCTGCTGACGCTGCGGTTTAGCGGCGTGCGGTGGCGGTGTAGCGGCCTCCGTTGACCGTCACATCCAGGTCCAGTCCGAAGGTCCGGCTCAGGTGCCCGGCCGTCAGTACCTCGGCAATAGGTCCTGCCGCGACGACGTTGGCGTCCCGGAGCAGCATCGCGTGCGTGAACCCGGGCGGCACCTCCTCGAGATGATGGGTGACCAGGACAATGGCGGGCGCCGACTTGTCGCGGGCCAGTTCGCTGAGTCGGTGCACGAGGTCCTCGCGGCCGCCCAGGTCCAGGCCGGCAGCGGGCTCGTCCAGCAGGAGGAGCTCGGGATCGGTCATGAGGGCGCGGGCGATCTGCACCCGCTTGCGCTCGCCTTCGGACAGGGAGGCAAACGGCCGGTTGAGCAGGGGTCCCATGCCCCACTCGTTCAGCAGCGCGAAAGCCCGGCGCTCGTCGTTCCTCTCATACCCTTCCCGCCAACGGCCCGTCACGCCATAGGCGGCGGTCACCACCACGTTCAGGACCTTTTCATGCTCCGGGATCTGGTTGGCGAGGGCGGCGGAGGAGAGCCCGATGCGGGGACGGAGCTCAAACACGTCCACGGCGCCCAGGATTTCCTCCAGGATGCCGGCCATCCCGCTGGTGGGGTGCAGCCGGGCGGCGGCGATCTGCAGGAGAGTGGTCTTGCCTGCTCCGTTGGGACCGAGGATGACCCAGCGCTCGCCCTCCTTGACCTGCCAGTCCACCTTGTTCAGGAGCGTTTTGGCTCCGCGGACAACGCTGACGGCGGCCAATTCAAGAACATCACTCATAGGAGTAGACACTAGGACAAAAGGGCGGCCGACTGATAACTGATACCCGCCGCTGTCCCCGGACGCACGGAGCGCCACCTGCTGCGCAACGAAATTCGGGCACCGCTCCCCCGCTGGCTAAGATTGCAGCCATGACTTCGAACGTGACTGCGGTCAGCTATGGCCTCAAACTGACCCCCGCGGAGCTTGAGCGGCTGCGTGCCCTCCTCACCGGAACGGGAGCTACCCTTCAGTCGGAATCCCGCGCCGGTGACAGCCGCTATGAGGTCCACACCGCCGAACTGGCCCTTGCCGGCGCCGCGCCAACGGCCATCACCGCCCTCCGCCGGGCGGTGGCGGAGGCCGGCCCGGGCGGACCTGACACCGCGATCGTCCCCAGCGGCCTACGGACGGCCCCGCGCAAGTTCCTGATCATGGATGTTGACTCGACCCTGATCCAGCAGGAAGTGATTGAACTCCTGGCCGCCTACGCCGGCAAGCGCGAAGAGGTTGCCGCCGTGACGGAAGCCGCCATGCGCGGCGAACTGGATTTTGCCCAGAGCCTGCACGCCCGTGTGGCCGTGCTCGCGGGGCTGCCGGCCGCCGTCGTTGACGCCGTGCGGGCCGAAGTAAAGCTCAGTGAGGGCGCCGCTGAACTGGTGGCGGCTTTTAAGGCCGCAGGCCATGTTGTGGCCGTCGTATCCGGCGGCTTCAACCAGATCCTGCGTCCCATTGCCGAGGAACTCGGCCTGGACTACTGGATCGCCAACGAGCTGGAGATTGTGGACGGCGTGCTCACCGGCAAAGTGCTCGGCGCGGTCATCGACCGTGAGGCCAAGGAGAAGTACCTGCGCGAATGGGCGGCCGCGGAAGGGATTGTGATGGAACACACCATCGCTGTAGGTGACGGGGCCAATGACCTGGACATGCTGCAGGCCGCCGGGATCGGTGTTGCGTTCAACGCCAAGCCCGCCGTCCGGGCAGTTGCCGATTCCGCCGTGAACATGCCCTACCTCGACGCGGTGCGCCACATCGCCGGGGTCTGATGACCCCGGCGAAATGGCCTCCCGCCGGGGTGGGCCTAGCTGGCGCCCTTGCCGAAGTAGTCGGCGCCGCCGGCGTATTCGGTGTGGCCTGATTCGACGTCGGCGGTGGCCATGCGGGCCACCACTTCAGCAAACTCCTCAACGGAGTAAAGCTTGCCCGCTTCGGCACGCCGGGCCTCGATGGCGCCCGGGTTTGACCGGTCCAGCAGCGTCGCCGTCACGGTGCCCTCGATCATGTCCCCGGAGACAACCACCAGGGAGATGCCCTTCTCGGCAAGGTGGGGCAAAAGCCCACGCAGGGCATCTTCGCCGGCGCGCTTGCTGCGGGCGACTGGCTCATACTCCGGCATCGTCGGAACGGAGTCGATGAAGTGGGCCTGGTGGCTGGTGACGAAGACCACGCGGGAGCCCTCACCCATCAGTGGAACGGCGGCGTTCAGCATGTTGACCTGCGCATCGCGGTTGAGCTTTAGGGCGTAATCGTCTTCCATGCCCGACTCCATGCCGCCGGAGGCGTTAAGCACCAGGACGTCCAGGGAACCGAAATTCTCCATGGCTGCGCTGGCGAGGGCCTGCACGCCTTCCTGGGTGGTGAGATCGGCACCCACGGCGGTGGCACGCCCGCCGGCTGCCTCGATCGCGGCCACAACCTTGTTGGCACGCGGTGCCTTCTGCCGGTAGTTAACGACGACGGCAGCCCCTTCGGCGGCCAGGTTCTTCGCTACCTCGGCGCCGATTCCACGCGAGGATCCGGTGACGATGGCGGTCTTGTTTTCCAGCAGTCCCACATGGGCTCCCTTGTTCGAAACGTCTAAATTCGTCTGGTCTGCAGTCCATCATGCCAGCGCAGCCGGCAGTTCCGCTTGTCTGACCCCGACAAAGAAGCATCGGGCCGGTAGTTCGGGACAGGCAAGCGGGCTGAGCTCCGGCCGCGGAGGCTCCTGCGGGAGCCTGCGGGACGGGTCCGCAGGGCGTAGGCTGCCGGCATGAGGGGCGTTCCGTGAGCCGGGCCAGGGGGAGGCCGTCAAATCCGGAGGAACTTTTCCGGGATTCGCCGGCAGGACTCGACATGTATACCATCCTGTCCATCGCGTTGCCGCGGCGGGTCGAATCGCCGAGGTTCAAGGAAATAGTCCACCCCTCCCCGAACATATGGATGCATCATCTTGAATTGCTCACTCCGGACCAACTCGATGCGGAGGTGGCTGAGTGGCTCAGGGAGGCGTTCGAGGCGGCAGCGTGATGGAAGGCAGCCGGTGACGAAAGAGCGGACTGCTAGTGGCCCATGCCCAGTCCGCCGTCCACCGGGATGACCGCGCCGGAAATGTAAGCCGCTTCATCGCTGGCAATCCAGCGGACCACATTGGCCACCTCGGAGGATTCGGCAAAGCGGCCTGCCGGAACCTTGGACAGGTAATCCTTCTGGGTGGCCTCCGGCAGCTCAGCCGTCATATCCGTATTGATGAAGCCAGGGGCCACCACGTTGGCAGTGATCCCGCGGGAGCCCAGTTCGCGGGTCAGGGAGCGGGCGATGCCCACCAGGCCGGCCTTGGAAGCCGAGTAGTTGATCTGCCCGGGAGCTCCATAAAGTCCGGAAACCGAGGAGATCAGGACCACGCGGCCCTTGCGCAGGCGGATCATGCCCTTGGACGCCCGTTTGATGACGCGGAACGCGCCGGTGAGGTTGGTGTCGATCACGGACGTGAAATCATCCTCACTCATGCGCATCAGCAGGGTGTCCTTCGTGATGCCCGCGTTGGCCACCAGGACCTCGACAGGACCGTGGGCGGCTTCCACCTGGGAGAACGCTGCATCCACGGATTTTTCGTCCGTCACATCGGCCTTAACGCCGAGAATCCCTTCGGGCAGCTGCGACTCGGTCCGGTACGTCACGGCGACCTTGTCGCCATTGGCCAGGAACGCCTCGGCGATGGCCAGCCCGATACCCCGGTTGCCTCCAGTGATCAGGACGCTACGGGCCGCGGTGACTGCTTCAGACATTAAAACGCTCCGGTATTCTGCGGCGCCCTGCGCCGCGGTAGGAAGAGTGAGATTTTGCTGCCTCCGATCTTAGCCGCCGTTTGGGCGCCACTGCCGATGGTGAGAGAATTGAGGCAAGCCTTGGAGCGTGATAAATCAGCCGTGACCCTTGAAAACCATGCTGGACAGTCCGTGCCCGGAGACCCTCAGCGGTTCTCTGGTGATTCGGGCGTCCACTCTATTACCGACGCCGCGGCAGCCCATTCCGAGGACATGCGCCAGCGCATGATCAAGTACGCCCTGGCCATGGGAATCCGCCTGGTGTGCCTCATCCTCATCTTTGTGGTGGACGGCTGGTTCAAGATCCTCATGGTGGCCGGTGCGGTATTCCTCCCATGGATTGCGGTAGTCATCGCCAATGGCAGCGACAAGGCGGAGATTCACAGCGATTCACTCCTTGAGTCCGCGCCCCTCGCGGAGCTGGAGAGCCCCGCAAGTGGCAGCGAAGAGGACAGCGGCGCCTCCGCAGTCCTGCAGGGCGAGGTCATTGACGATGACGGGGACGAATCCACCCCTGGACAGGAACGGCACGCTTCATGAACATTTTCGACCTGGCGGCCGGGACGGACGGTCCTGCGCCGGCCGCAGCTGCCATCTGCTCCCGTAAGGCCTGCCGCTCGGAGGCTTCCTGGCAGCTCCTCTGGAACAATCCCAAGATCCATACGCCCGAACGCCGCAAGATCTGGCTGGCCTGCAACGCGCACCGCGGCTGGCTTGAGGACTATCTGCAGACCCGCGGGCTGTGGAAGGAAACAGTGGCGCTTGCCCAGGTACCGGACACCGCTGGGTCTTTCCCCGTGGAGGAAGGCTGAATGTACCGTTTCCTCTTCTCCAGCAAATGGCTGGGTTATCTCCTGCTGGCTGCCATCTTCGCCACGGCCTGCGTCTTCCTGGGACGCTGGCAAATGGACCGCAGGGCCGAGACGCTCGCCGAAATCAACCGCGTGGTATCCAACTACTCGGCCGCCCCCATCCCCTTTGCGGAAGCGCGGAATGAATTCACCAGGATGGATCCGGAGAAGGAATGGACCCAGGTTGAGCTCAAGGGGCGGTACGACGCCGAGGGCCAACGGGTCGTCCGGAACCGAACACTCAACGGCCAGCCCGGGTACGAAGTGGTAGTTCCCTTCAAACTGGATACCGGCGAGACAGTGGTGATCGACCGGGGTTGGCTGCCTATCGGCAACAACACCCCGGGCCGTCCCGACTCCGTCCCCCAGCCTCCGTCCGGTGAGGTCACCGCCGTCGTCCGGCTCAAACCCGGTGAGCCGCAGCTGCAGCGGGGAGCTCCTGACGGGCAGCTGGCATCCATTGACCTTCCCGCCTACTCCAGCGAACTCGGCTACCCGCTCCTGTCCGGAGCCTACGGACTGCTCACCTCCGAGACGCCTCCCGTCGCTGACATGCCTGCCGCTTTTCCGATGCCCGCCACGGAGGAAGGCACGCACCTGTCCTACTCACTGCAATGGTTCGCCTTTGGCGTCCTCATGTTCGTGGGATTCGGCTATGCTGCCAGGCAGCAGGCGCGGAATGCCGCAATCGATGCCCAGGACGCGCTGGAAGCCGAAGAAGCCGGACTGGAACCGATGTATTCAACCGCCGCCGCAGCACGCCGTCGTACTCCGCCACGGCGAAGGAACGGCAAGCCCACGGCCGAGGAAGAGGAAGACGCCATCCTCGACGCCCAGGGCTTCTGACCGCCCCCCGATCCGGGCAGCGGCCCTACGCCAGCGTGATCAGGTCCAGGTAGTCCTCGTTCCAAAGGTCTTCGACGCCGTCGGGGAGCAGCACAACCCGTTCCGGGTTCAAGGCTTCGACGGCCCCTTCGTCGTGGCTGACGAGGACGACGGCGCCGCTGTAGTTGCGCAGGGCACCGAGGATTTCGGCGCGGCTGGCAGGGTCGAGGTTGTTGGTGGGTTCGTCGAGCAGGAGCACGTTGGCGCTGGAGGCCACAATCGTGGCGAGTGCCAGTCGGGTCTTCTCACCACCGGAGAGGACGCCTGCCGGCTTGTCGACGTCGTCCCCGGAGAACAGGAACGAGCCGAGGATGCCGCGGACTTCGGCGTCCTTCATGTCCGGCGCCGAGGAGCGCATGTTTTCCAGCACCGTTCGGTCAACGTCCAGGGTGTCGTGCTCCTGGGCGTAGTAGCCCACCTTCAGGCCATGGCCAGGGATGACGTCCCCGGTGTCGGGCTTGTCCACCCCGGCGAGCATCCGCAGGAGGGTGGTCTTGCCGGCACCGTTGAGGCCCAGGATGACCACCTTCGAGCCACGGTCGATCGCGAGGTCCACGTCGGTGAAGATTTCAAGTGAGCCGTAGGACTTGCTGAGCCCTTCCGCGGTGAGCGGCGTCTTGCCGCAGGGCGACGGGTCCGGGAAGCGCAGGGCGGCCACACGGTCGTTCTCGCGGACGGCTTCCAGCCCGCTCAACAGACGTTCGGCACGCTTGGCCATGTTTTGTGCGGCCACGGCCTTGGTGGCCTTGGCCCGCATCTTGTTGGCCTGGTCAAACAGGACCTGGGCCTTCTTCTCCGCGTTGGCGCGTTCGCGCTTGCGGGCACGCTCGTCCGTTTCCCGCTGGAGGAGGTAGCGCTTCCAGTCCATGTTGTAGAAGTCGATCTGGGCGCGGTTGGCGTCCAGCAGGAAGACCTTGTTCACGGTGGCTTCCAGGAGCTCGGTGTCGTGGCTGATCACGATCAGCCCGCCCTGGTGGTTCTTGAGGAAGTCGCGCAGCCACGCGATGGAGTCGGCGTCAAGGTGGTTGGTGGGCTCATCGAGGAGCATGGTCTCGGCGTCGGAGTATAGAATCCGGGCCAGTTCAACACGGCGGCGCTGGCCGCCGGAGAGGGTCTTGAGCGGCTGGTTCAGGATGCGGTCCGGGAGCGCCAGGTTGGAGCAGATTGCCGCGGCCTCGGCCTCGGCCGCGTAGCCGCCGGCGGCCAGGAACTCCGATTCCAGCCGGTCGTAGCGGTTCATCGCCTTGCGCTGGACCTCGGCGTCGTCGCTGGCCATCTCGTCGTGCGCCAGCCGGAGCTTGCTGACGGCGATATCCAGGCCCCTGGCCGCAAGGATGCGGTCCCGGGCAAGCTGTTCCATGTCCGGGGTGCGGGGATCCTGCGGAAGGTAGCCGATCTCGCCCGTGCGCGTCACCTTGCCCGCGGCCGGCAGTCCTTCACCCGCGAGCACCCGGGTCAGTGTGGTCTTGCCCGCACCGTTCCGGCCCACCAGGCCGATCTTGTCTCCCTTGTCGATGCGGAAGCTCACCTGGTCCATAAGGAGCCGGGCGCCGGCGCGCAGTTCAAGATCCTGGACGGTAATCACAGCAGGTAAGGCCTTTCACAACAGGGAACGCCGCAGCTCAACGGATGACACCTGGAACAGGAGCGTCTCGCAATAGCCGGGCAGGGTGGCCGGAGAACGGCCTATACAAGTCTACCGGCCGCAGCTTCACGCCATTACCGCGCCATAAGCCCCTTCCGGCAGCCGCGATCAGTGCAGCCCGATGCCCGCCTGCCAACCCGAAGCTGCCATTTTTGTGTCCGGACTTCAGCACGCGGCGTTCCTTTTAGTGGGGCCCCTACAAAATGGCCGCCGTGCCGTACCGGTAACGTCAGGATTACCCCATATCCCCTTGTGCACACCCGACAGGACCCCCATGAGCCAGACTGACACCGCCGTCACCGGCACCGCCTCCTCCCGACGCAGGCGCTGGAACGCCACCGACCTGGGACTGATCGCGGTCTTCGCCGCGATGGTGGCCGGTTCCGCACTCGCTGCCGCCATCCCGGTCGGCGGCCTGGGTGTACCGATCACCCTCCAGACCCTCGCCGTCATGCTGACCGGCCTGACACTCGGCGCGGGCCGTGCCTTCGCCGCCGTAGGCCTCTACACCCTGCTGGGACTTGCCGGACTCCCCATCTTCAGCGGCGGACGCAGCGGCCTGGGCATCCTCGCCGGGCCCTCGGCCGGGTACATCATCGCCTTCCCCCTGGCCGCGGCGGCCGTCGGCTGGCTTGCATCCATGATCGTCCGCCGCACACTCCGGTACCGCGGCGTATTCCTTTTCGCCGCCGCCACGGCCACCAGCGTCGTCGTCATCCACGCCCTCGGCATACTCGGCATGATGGTCAACGCCAAGCTGGACCTCTCCAAGGCTTTCCTCGCCGATCTTCCCTACTACCCCGGCGACATCATCAAGAACGTGCTGGCCGTCACGGTAGCCCTGGCCCTCCACAAGGCGTTCCCGGATCTGCTGGTCCGCCGCGTCCGGCTGCCCGCACAGCAAAACACGACGAGTACACCGCAGCCGTGAGCACCATTTCCCTCAGCAACGTGGGAGTCCGGGCAGCCGTTGACGGCCGTCCGGACCCCAAGGTGCTGCTTCAGGACATCAGCCTGAGCCTGACCGAGCGGCGCGTTGGCGTGGTCGGCGCGAACGGCTCCGGCAAGTCCACCCTCCTCCGCCTGATGAACGGGCTGGTGGTGCCCACCTCCGGAACCGTCACCGTCAACGGTTCCGATACCGTCAGGAACGTGCGGGCCGTCCGGCAGCAGGTGGGTTTTGTCTTCACCGATCCGCT
The DNA here is from genome assembly GCA_036565085.1 of Arthrobacter sp. Lineage (GTDB taxonomy): Bacteria > Actinomycetota > Actinomycetes > Actinomycetales > Micrococcaceae > Arthrobacter. Next base: position 4,659 of record DATCNU010000022.1, on the reverse strand, counting down.
CTCCCAGCTGGTCATGCCCACTGGACGGGAGGACGTTGAACTGTCACTGCGGCGGTCCGTCCGCAATGCAGCCGAACGCCGGGAAAAAGCCGGCGCGGCGCTGGACCGCTTCGGCCTGCTCCCCCTGGCCGACCAGAGCATTTACGAACTGTCCGGCGGGGAACGCCAGCTGATGGCGCTCGCCGCCGTGCTGGCGGTGAATCCCGCGGTCCTGGTGCTCGACGAACCGTCAACGTTGCTGGACCTGCGGAACCGTGAGCTGTTGCGCCGCACGCTGACCGGCCTGGACCAGCAGATCGTGATGTCCACCCACGACCTCGATCTTGCCCTGGACATGGACCGTGTACTGGTGGTGGAGGCGGGGCGGATAGTGTTCGACGGCGGCGCCGCTGCCGCCGTGGACGCATACCGCACGATGTGCGCCGCCGGCCTGGCGGCGCCATGAGGGGGAAGAACGGCTTCCTGCTCTCCGACTACGTGCCCGGCACGTCGCTGATCCATCGGGCCCCGCTGTGGCTGAAGTTCCTGGTGGTGCTGGGTTGCGGTATGGCCTCGTTCCTGGTGGTCGACTGGCGGTTGTCGGCCAGCGCGCTTGCCCTGATGTGTGCCTTGTTCCTGCTGGCCGGCGCAGGACCGGGCCGCCTCTTCCGGGCCATCCGGCCACTGCTCCCCGTCCTGCTGGTCGTTGGACTATTTCAGTGGTGGCAGCTGGGTGCCCCTACGGCTGCCCGGATAGTCCTGAACATACTGGTCTGTGTGGTGGCGGCCTCCCTGGTGACGGGCACCACGCCTATGGACAGGCTCCTGGACGGCGTGGCGTCACTGGCCGTCCCGTTCCGCCGTTTCGGCGCTGATCCGGAGCGGTTCGCGCTGACCATTGCCATCATGCTCCGGAGTGTGCCCTATATCGCCGGCGCATTCGCAGACGTGAGGGACTCTGCCCGGGCCCGGGGCCTGGAGCGCAATCCGCGCGCCCTGGTCGTGCCCGTCTTCATCACCACCGTGGCGTTCGCCCGGCAGACCGGCGAGGCCCTGGCTGCGCGCGGACTCGGAGAAGCCGGGGACTGAGCGTGCGGATTGCCAGCCGGCCTACGCCGGGGCCAGCCTCTCGTACTGCATCAGCGCGGCTGTCCCCATGCCGCCGGCAATGCTGATCATGGCCAACGCATGGGTGCCCTGTTCTCCTGAGCGCCGGGCCTGTGCCAGCAGCCGTGTGACCAGCACGGCTCCCGACGCCCCGTAGGCGTGGCCGAAAGCCAGTGCACCGCCGTCGGCGTTCACCCGGAGCGGGTCGATGCCGAGCCGGTCGAGGCAGGCCAGGGCCTGTGAAGCGAAGGCCTCATTGAACTCCACCAGGCCGAGGCCGGCCGCGGCAAGCTTACTTGCCGCCAGGAGCCTCTCGGCGGCCACCGCAGCACCGATGCCCAGCAGCCGGGGTTCCACGCCCGCTGTGTCAGTGGCCAGGACCAGCAGCCCGTCCGCCGCCCCAAGGTCACGGGCGCGCTGCAGTGAGGTAATGACGACGGCGGAAGCGGCGTCGGCGTCGAAGCAGGAGTTTCCGGCGGTGACGGTCCCGGAATCGACGAAGGCCGCGGGGAACCTGCTGAGCACCCCGGCTGTCAGGCGCGGACGCGGACCGTCGTCAGCATTGATGGTCCCCAACGGCGTCTCCACCGGGGTGATCTCGCCGGCAAAGGAACCGGCCAGTGCCGCCGCCACGGCCCGCTGGTGGCTGCGCAGCGCGAAGGCATCCTGGCGTTCCCGGGTGACGGCGAACCGGGCAGCCACGTTTTCCGCGGCCACGCCCATGTCCGGGTCGCCAAAGGTGTGCGGCACGAACTGGGCGCGGTCAAAAAACTCGTGCCCGCCGTCGTCGTTCCTGTGCGCCCGCAACGGGGCAGTGCTGATGCTCTCCACTCCCCCGGCGAGATATACCGGGCTTCCGCCGGCGGCCACAAGTTTCGAGGCCAGGACGATGGCATCCAGACCCGAACCACACTGCCGGTCTACCGTGACACCGGGCACGCCGGTCGGCAGTCCGGCCTCCAGCAATGCGAGCCTGGCAACATTGCCCCCGCCGCCGACTGCGTTGCCAATGACCACGTCGGCGACGGCCTCGGGCGGCACGTGGCTGTCGGAAAGAAGCTGCGCCAGGACAGGGGCCAGCAGCTGGTGCGCCCGCAGCTCCCTCAGCGCACCGTTGGCGCGGCAGACCGGGGTTCGCCTCGCCGCGATGATCACCGGCTGCCTGTCGGCGGGAAGGGCATCAGGCGGGCGGACGCTACTGGCCAAGGCGCCGCGCCCTGTGGTCCTGCGAGCTGATCCAATCGAGAAGGATGTTCCGGCTGACCTTGCCGCGGTCGCTGACGGGAAGCTCGGCGAGGGCGAAATACTGCAGGGGCCGCTTGTCGTGCGGCAGGATGTTTTCCAGCCCTGCCCTGAGCTGGGTGGCGGTGATCCCGCCGTGCGAGGCAACAACCCCGGCGACCACGCGCTGCCCCCTGACGTCGTCCGGCATGCCGGCGGCCACGGCGGCGGCCACCCCGGGCACGGACGCCAGCGCCAGCTCCACCTCGTGCGGATACACATTCTTTCCGGACGTCAGGATCATGTCCGCGCGGCGTCCCAGGATGTGCAGTTCGCCGTCGGCAAGGTAGCCCTGGTCCCCCACCGTGAACCAGCTGTCGAACGCGCGAAGCGCTTCCCCGTCGTCCCCCCACAGGTAGCCGTTGCTGACCATTCCGCTGCGGACGCAGATGTTGCCCGGTTCGCCGTCGGGAAGGGCGGTTCCGCCGTCGTCCAGGATCCGGACCTCCACACCGGGGAACGGGCGTCCGATTCCTGTTCCGCCGGCGTCGGGCAGTTCCCCTCCCGGCAGCCCGGTTCCGGAAACAAAGCTCAGCTCCGAGGCGCCGTAGTATTCGAAGATGGTGGCATTCGGGGCCCAGCGCCGTGCGGCTTCGAGCGTGCGCGCGTCCAGCTTCGACCCGGCGCAAATGATGGTCCGCACACCGGACGCATCCACGCAGCCGGTCAGGCCGCGCTCGCTCAGCAGCCGCAGCATGGTGGGCACCAGAACCAGCCGGGTGACACGGTCATGGGTGATCGCGGCGTGGACGTCGGCGACGTCGAAAGTTTCAAGGGTGTGGAACTCCGAGCCGGCGTACATGCATTCCGCCAGGGCATAGAGGTTCAGGCTGGCGGCCAGGGGTCCGGGTGCCAGGGTCACGTCATCCTGCCGGAGGCCAAAGAATTCAATGGAGGCCTCAAAGGATTCCTGCCATGACCGCCGCGACCGGGTGAACGCCTTGGGCACTGAGGTGGTGCCGGACGTGAGACCGATCAGGAACGTGGAGTCCGGAGGCCCGTCCGCGAGGGCGTCCTCCGGGGATACTGCGGCCGGCCGCGCATGGTCGTGCAGCCGCTTGAGGATGTCGCTGTGCAGTTGGGCCGGCCACGCGGGGTCCAGGACTGCACATTGCCGCCCGCCTGCCACCGCCGCCGCAAACCGGACCGCGAAATCGACCGAGTTGGCCTCCGCCACGACGGTGACGCCGGTTGAACAGGCAACAGCCGACGCTGCAGCGTCCCGGAGTTCAGCCCAGCCCAGGCGCCGACCGGCCACTGCGACGGCGGTTTCCTGGGGCCGTTCTTCGGCCCAGCGCTGGATCTTGTTGAGAAAAGGCATCGGACCAACTTTACCGTCCGACCGCCGCTTCGGCCCTGTCGGCGAACGCTATTGTGACTCTATGAGCTTCAATGACAACGTCCGGCTGGACCCCTCGCAGGTACAGGACCGGCGGGGTATGGGCCGCGGCGTAAAGGTGGGCGGCGGTGTTGGCGGCGGGCTCATCCTGCTCATTGCCGCCCTCCTGGGCTTCAACCCGCAGCTACTGGAAGGCCTGGCCGGCTCGGGGCAGGGGCCGCAAAGCCAGGGCACTGCCCCCGCCTGCGCCACCGGAGCCGACGCCGATGCGCGGCTGGACTGCCGGATCACCGGCACGGTGAACAGCCTCAACGCCTTTTGGCCAGCCTACCTGCGGGACTACGGCGTACAGTATCCGCAGCCCAAGACTGTGATCTTCAGCGGCGGGACCGGCACAGGCTGCGGCGCGGCCACCAGCGAGGTGGGACCCTTCTACTGCCCGTCAGACAGCACGGCGTACTTCGACCCCGGTTTCTTCCAGGAACTCGTGGACCGCTTCGGCTCATCCGGCGGTCCCCTGGCGCAGGAGTACGTGGTGGCCCACGAATTCGGGCACCACATCCAAAACGTGCTGGGCACCATTGACCGCGCCCGGCAGGATCCCCAGGGCCCGGAGTCGGGTGCCGTCCGGACCGAACTGCAGGCCGACTGCTATGCCGGCCTTTGGGTCCATTACGCCACCACGACGGCGGACCCGGGCACGGGCCAGCCGTTCCTGGAGCCGCTGACCCAGCGGGACCTCAACGATGCCCTTTCCGCGGCGTCCGCAGTGGGCGATGACAGAATCCAGAAGGCAGCGACCGGCCGCGTGTCGCCCGAAAGCTGGACGCACGGTTCCAGCGCGCAGCGCCAGAAGTGGTTCTCCCAGGGCTACACAACAGGCGACGTCAACCAGTGCGACACATTCGCGGTTGCCACGCCTTAACTGCGTTGGGAGCACGACGACGGCGGGG
>DATCNU010000021.1:0-49342 GCA_036565085.1 Arthrobacter sp. | reverse complement strand
CCATCCAGATGAGGTCGGAGTACGGGGCGTAGGCCTTGGCGCGGGCGATGCAGGGTTCGATGCCGTTACGGACCTTGTAGAAGCCCTCAGCCGTCCGAACCGGCTGTCCCCCTTCGCGGAGAATGAATTCCTGGTCCCGCTCGTCCACGTCTGAGGTGATCAGGGTGGCGGCCTCGGCGTCGGTGCGGGCAATGATCACCGACGGGGTGCCGGCGACGTCGGCTGCCAGGCGGGCAGCGTTCAGGGTGCGCACATGCTGCTGGCTGGGGATGAGGACCTTGCCGCCGAGGTGGCCGCACTTCTTCTCCGAGGCGAGCTGGTCTTCCCAGTGAACGCCCGAGGCGCCGGCCTGAATCATGGATTTCATGAGCTCGTAGGCGTTCAGCGGGCCGCCGAAACCGGCTTCGGCGTCAGCGATGATCGGCACCATCCAGTCCTCGACGGTCTGGATGCCTTCGGAGAATTCGATCTGGTCAGCGCGGAGCAGGGCATTGTTGATGCGCCGCACCACGGTGGGGACCGAGTTGGCCGGGTAGAGGGACTGGTCCGGGTAGGTGTGGCCGGAGTTGTTGGCATCGGCAGCAACCTGCCAGCCGGAGAGGTAGATGGCGCGGAGGCCGGCCTTGACCTGCTGCACGGCCTGGTTGCCGGTCAGGGCGCCCAGGGCATTGGTGTACTTGCCTTCCTTGTGCTCCGTCGTGAGCTGCTTCCACAGCTTCTCGGAGCCGCGGCGGGCCAGGGTGTGCTCTTCTGAGACGCGGCCGCGGAGGCGGACGACGTCGGAGGCCTTGTAATCCCGGGTCACACCTTCCCAGCGAGGGTTGGCGGCCCACTCGAGCTCCAGGGCGGTGGCCTGCTGTTCGGGCGTCTGCTGGGTGGGCTCAAATGCTGCAGTCATCGTTGTCTCCATTCATTGTGCCCCGGAGTGAATACCAGCCGGCCGGGCCTGCTTCCTTGCAGTCCCGGCCAGCTGCCCCGGTGCGGTGTTTCTTTCCGTGATTACTACTTTTCACTACTTCCACGGCATCCAGTAGGGGAAAACCGTGGAAAGAAATGCACTTCTTCGCGTATGCTCAAGAAATGTCGCCTTCAAGCTGGAACCGCAAAGCTGTACCGCCCACCACCGGCACTGCCGCCGCCGAACTGGACGTCATCAGCCTGGGACGCCGCGTCCGGCACCTCCGCAAAGCAGCGGGACTGACACTGGATGACCTGAGTGCCGCCGTCGGGACCGCCCCCAGCCAGCTGAGCCTGATTGAAAACGGCAAGCGGGAGCCCAAACTGGGTCTGCTCCAGCAGCTCGCTGCGGCGCTCAATGTGGGCATTGACCAGCTGCTCGGGGCAGAGCCGCCCAACCGGCGGGCGGCGCTGGAGATCGAGCTTGAGCGCTACCAGCGCAGCGCAATCTACGAGTCCCTCAACCTGCCCAAAATCCGCATCAGCTCGCGGCTTCCGATGGATGTGCTCGAGTCCATGGTGGGGCTGCAGCATGAGCTTGAGCGCAAACTGAACGAGCAGATCGCGACGCCGGAAGAAGCGCGCCGTGCCAACGGTGAGCTGCGTGCCATGATGCGTCAGCGGAACAACTATTTCCCGGAGTACGAGGCTGAGGCGCAGAAGGTGCTTGCCAGCGTGGGCCACACCACCGGCCCGCTGTCCCAGCACGTCATCGCTGACATCGCCGCCCACCTAGGGTTCAGCCTGCACCACGTGGGCGATCTGCCGCATTCGACCCGTTCCGTAACGGATCTTAAGAACCACAGAATTTACCTGACCCAGAACCAGCGGACAGACCATGACCCCCGGTCGGTGCTGCTCCAGGCCCTGGGCCACTACGTCCTGGGCCACCAGACGCCCAAAAACTACGGCGATTTCCTAATGCAGCGCGTGGCAACCAATTACTTCGCCGCCGCCCTGATGCTGCCGGAGCAGGCAACCGTGGATTTCCTGCAGAGGGCCAAGCAGGCGAAGGAAATCGCGGTGGAGGACATCCGCGACGCCTTTGCGGTGTCATACGAGACCGCGGCCCACCGGTTCACGAACCTCGCCACGCAACACCTGGACATCCGCACCCACTTCCAGAAGACACATCAAAGCGGCATCATCTACAAGGCCTACGAGAACGACGGCGTGACCTTCCCGCAGGACCATACCGGCGCCATCGAGGGCCAGCCGTCATGCAAGCAGTGGACTTCGCGCGTGGTGTTCGACGTCGCCGACAAGTTCCGCGCCTACAACCAGTACACCGACACCCCGGCCGGAACCTATTGGTGCACGGCCCGGACAGAACGTTCGGCGAACGGCGAATTCTCGCTCTCCGTAGGCGTGCCGTACGCGCAGGTTAAGTGGTTCCGCGGGCGTGACACGACGGAGCGGTCCAAGTCAACGTGCCCTGACGAAGCATGCTGCAAACGCCCGCCTGCGGAGCTCGCCACCGAATGGGCAGGCAACGCGTGGCCGTCGGCGCGCGCCCACTCGCACCTTCTGGCCGCCATGCCGCCCGGCGCGTTCCCGGGCGTGGACGAGACCGAGGTGTACAGCTTCCTGCAGGCGCACTCGGGAAGCTAGATCCCGTGCCTGACGATGCGGCGGGTGACGATGCACGGCCCGGGGCTCCTCAGAAGGGTTCCCTAGCCGTGCAATTCCCGGTAAGCGGCAGCGGCCGCGGGATGCAGCGGCAGTCCCGCCGTGTTGATGAGTGTTTCCGGGCTCAGGAACTGGACACCCAGGCTGGACCGCGGGATGAGTTCCTGGGCGTCGCCCACCAGCAGATCGACCGTCTTCTTCACAACACCGTCATCCAGATCCCTGCGGCACAGCAGCAGGTTGGCCACACCGACCGTCCACACGGCAGGGATGCCGTCGTAGCTGCCCTCAGGGATCAGCACACGGTCATAGAATGCGCCATAACGTGTCCGCATCGCAGGGATCAGCGCCGAGAGGTCCAGCAGGGCGAGCCCGACTTCCTTGTTCGCGGCAGCGATGGCGGCTGTGGGCACGCCGCCGGACCAGAACAACGCGTCCACTGACCCGCCGCGGAGGGCCGCGAGGCCATCGTTGAGCCCGAGGTTCATCACGGTGATCGACCTAGTGCTGATCGTTCGTTCGGTGCCGGCGCCTGGGCCGCCCATAGCACCCACAGCACCGACAGCAGTTGCGCTGAACCCGGCAGCCTCGATGAGGCGGGGTGTGGTCAATGAGGTTCCCGAACCAGGCTCTCCGACCGCCACGGTCCTGCCCGCAAGTCCAGCGAAGTCCCGGATGCCGCTGTCCGTGCGGACGACGCAGTGCACGTAGTTTTCGTACACCTTTCCGACAGCCGCAACCTCAACATTTGCGGAATCTCCCGCTGCCGCCCGCTGGGCCGCAGCGTCTGCCAGTGCGACGGCGAAAGTGGCCTTTCCGTTCAGAAGATAGTCCAGATTATCCAGGCTGCCTCCTGTTGTCAGCGCCGTTGCCTGGTCGGCAACACCATGCCCCTGAAGGGCATCCGCAAGCAGGGTGGAGAACTCAAGGTAGAAGCCTCCCGCCTCACCGCCGGCCACGGTAACGCTGCTCCGACGGTCCTGCGGGGTGCACGCGTTCAGGGCTGGCAGCAGGAGGCCAGCCAGTCCGGCGGCCAGCCCTGCTTTGAGGGCGGTCCTCCGCGGAGGAAGGGCTCGGCTGTCGGTCAATTCAGGCATGCGTCGGCTCCTGATCGGGCCGGGTTGAAGGACGTGGAAACTCGATGCGTGCATTCAAACCATGGGGTGGGCGTTCCGTCAGCACCAAGCGGCCGCCGTTGGCCGCGGCGAGCTTGTCCACGATGGTCATGCCCAGACCGTTGCCGCGGATCTCCCGGTGCTGCGGTGACCGCCAGAACCTGGTAGTGGCAGCAGCCCTTTGGTCCGCGGCGAGCCCGGGACCGTCGTCGGATACTTCGACGACCGCTGCTCCCATGCGTTCGCGGACGGAAACCGAGATCCGGGCACCGCCGGAGTATTTGATCGCGTTGCTGATGAGTTCGCCGACCATCTGGGCCAGTTCAGAGGAGTTGCAGGCAAGTTGCACGGACGGTTCGGGCGGACTTCCAAGCACGATTGATGCCCCTGCGCGCTGCGCGGCCGGCCCGGCCCGTTCCACTTCTTCCTGAAGGACTGGAAACGGGTCGATGACGGCCCTGTCGGTGCCCGAAGCGGGTCCTCGTGAGCCGCGCGCTGAGTCTTCGAAGGCCCGGTGCTCGGCCGCGGCCAACTTCAGCACACCGTCGAGGATCTCCTCCACCCGTTCAAGTTCTGCCAGCACTCCCGCCGCCGCCGTGTGTTCCCGGGCGGTACGCAGTTCAAGTTGCAGCAGATCGACCCTCAACCGCAGGGCGCCGACGGGATTGCGCAACTGGTGTGACGTGTCTGCTATCAGTTGGCGCTGGGATTCGATGCCTTCGCTGACGGTTTGCGCCATCGCGGTGAACGAGCGGCTCAATTCCTTGAGTTCGGGCGGACCGTCCTCCGGAACATGGCTCGTCCGGCCTGTCGCTTCGAGTTCAGTGACGGCCGAATTCAACCGGTGGACGGGCCGGAGCACCCACCCGGTCACGCGGGCCGCACCAAGGAGGAGCAAGGCCCCGAGCGCGAGCGCCGCAAGTCCGACAACGAGCCAGCGTTCCCGCAGTTTCTCCCGGGCGGCATCCAGGTTGACTTCCAGCACGGTCTCGCCAAGGACCTGGCTGGCGCTTCCGAAGGACCGGGAGATCACCTCAGAGCCGGTCCCGAACGGCTGAAGCGGGGCGAGTGTGGTGTCGCTGAGGCCCAGGTTCGCCCTGGCAACTGCGTCCCGGACGTCTGCCCTGTCCTCGCTCAGGCCGCCGGAGCGGAGAGTACCGTCCTGCAGCCGGACGAGGACTCCCTCCTGGTACAGCCCGGAGTACCTGTCCATCTCCCGCTGGAGCTGGGTGGAGTCACGGTCCACGGCGGCGTCGAACGCCACCTGCGCGAACCGGTTGAGGGCGGCAACCCGGTTGATCTGAAGCTCCTGCGTGAGCTCCCGGCTGGCGGATGTCAGGATGGCGCTGGATACGACAAGGACTATGGCCACGGACAGGAGGCTGAGGATCCCGAGGACACGCAGTTTCACGCAGGATCCGCCTCGATCCGATAGCCGACCCCGCGGACGTTGATGATGAAACCGGGCAACTGGAGTTTTGCCCTTAGCCCTGTCAGGTGCACGTCAAGGGACCGGGACGATGCGAGGAATGCATCGCCCCACAGGGCGTCCAGGATTTGTTCCCTGGTGACCACCGACCCCGCATGTCGGGCCAGCAGCGAAAGCAGGTCGAACTCCGTCGCCGTTAAGGGCAGCACCCTGGATCCGACGGCGGCGACCCGCCGGCGGAGGTCGACGTCGAGGTCCCCCAGCACGATGCTCTGTTGGCTGTGGCCTGGGGAACGGCCCGACCGCCTGGTGACAGCTTCGATGCGGGCAAGCAGCTCGACCAGCTTAACGGGTTTGACGAGGTAGTCGTCGGCTCCCGACCGGAGCCCCAGGACCACACTCCGCTCATCGTCACGGGCCGTGAGGATGAGGATTGGACATTGTGTGACCTGGCGAAGCTTTCGCAGCACATCGAGGCCGTCAAGGTCCGGTAGTCCCAGGTCCAGAAGTATCACTTCGAACCTTCGGTGGACGAGGAGGGCATCGGCACCCCGGGATACCCGGTTTGCCCTGTGGCCGGCGGAGACGACGGCTGCTTCCAGCGCGGACGCCATGGCGTCGTCGTCCTCGACGATGAGCACTTCCATTGCCTGGTCCTGTTCGTTGACGGGGCAATTTCGATCTGCCCGCTGTGGAGATTATCCCTTGTCCCGGCGAAACCTAAGGAAGTGTAAGGAAATCCCTGCCGGCGTAGGTCGTGGGCTGGATCACGAATAGTTTGGACGGAGTCCCCGTTACCCGTGGCGGCGTCGCCAAGGAAGGTTCACTGATGAGCACCCAGCAAGCATTGCCCCGGAGCGAGGCAGCCCAGACCCGCAAGGCCGTGGGCAACATCCTCAAAGGCTCGGCCGGCAACCTCGTGGAGTGGTACGACCTCTACGTCTACACCGTGTTTGCCGCCTATTTCCAAGCCCACTTCTTCAACGCCACGGACGAACTCCAGGCGGGCCTCGAAGCGATGGCCGTATTCTCGACGTCGTTCCTGATGCGACCGATCGGCGCCTGGTTCTTCGGCCGCTTCGCCGACCGTAAAGGACGCAAGGCTGCGCTGACGCTCAGCGTGACGATGATGTCGGCGGGCTCCTTCGCCATCGCGATCCTGCCGACGCAGGATGTCATCGGCATCTGGGCCATGATCCTCCTTGTCCTCATCCGCATCCTTCAGGGTTTCTCCGTGGGTGGCGAGTACGGCACCAGCGCCACGTACATGTCCGAGGCCGCGACGTCCAGGCGCCGCGGGTTCTTCTCCAGCTTCCAGTACGTCACGCTGATCGGCGGCCAGATGCTGGCCCTGCTGGTGCTGGTGATCCTGCAGGGCGCCATGCCGAAGGGCGACCTCACCGAATGGGGCTGGCGCATCCCGTTCGCCATCGGCGGCGTCGCTGCGCTGGTGGTTCTTTGGCTGCGGCGTTCAATGGAAGAAACCGTCTCGGCGGAGCAGGTCGCTGCCGCCAACACCCCGGCCGTGCCAGGCGTTGCCCAGCCGGGAACGATGAAACTGCTGTTCACCCGGTACTGGAAGCCGCTGCTGGTCTGCATCGGGGTCACCCTCGGCGGCACCGTGGCGTTCTACACATACACCAACTTCATCCTGAAGTTCATGAACGATACGTCCGGCATCGCCAAGACCGACACCTCTGTGATCAACTTCTGGGCGCTGTTCATCTTCATGCTGCTCCAGCCGGTCTACGGCATCATCTCGGACAAGGTGGGCCGCAAGCCGCTGCTGCTGTGGTTCGGCATCACCGGAGTCCTCTTCACCTGGCCCCTGCTCTCCACCCTGTCCCACACCAAGGACGCGTTCACCGCGTTCCTGCTCATGATGGGCGGCCTGCTGATCGTCGGCGGCTACACCTCGATCAACGCCCTCGTAAAGGCCGAGCTGTTCCCGGCTTCCATCCGGGCGCTCGGCCTGGGACTTGGCTATGCCATTGCCAACTCGCTCTTTGGCGGCACGGTTCCGCTGATCGGTGCGGCACTGCAGCAGGCCAAAAGGGTGGACCTGTTCTTCACCTACGTCACGGTGGCGATCGCCATATCGCTGCTCGTCTACATCTTCGCGCTGAAGAACAAGAAGGCCACCCACCTTGACCGCGAGCAGGGCGACGCCTGGACACGGTCCGGCACGGACACGCCCACGGAAGAGGACAAAGACTCCCTCAAGGTCTAGTCCTCTCTCCTGACCCGCCGTCAGGCGGCGGGTCTATATTGGCCCTGTCAGCCCATCAACCTGATCACGGGAGTGTGCACTCATGGCCAAGGAACTCGCGACCCAACTCATTGAACAGCTCCAGGCTGCCGGCGTGCAGAGAATCTACGGGATTGTGGGGGACAGCCTCAACCCGATTGTGGATGCCGTCCGCAAGACCGGAGGCTCAGGGCGGGGCGGGATCGACTGGATCCACGTCAGGCACGAAGAGGCCGCCGCCTTCGCCGCCGCCGCCGAAGCCCAGCTGACAGGGAAGCTCGCGGTCTGCGCCGGGTCCTGCGGGCCGGGCAACCTCCATCTGATCAACGGGCTGTACGACGCGAACCGGTCCGGAGCCCCGGTGCTTGCCATCGCCTCACACATTCCCAGCAAGCAGATCGGCAGCGGCTTCTTCCAGGAAACCCATCCGGACCGGCTCTTCAATGAGTGTTCGGTCTACTCCGAACTGGTCAGCACGGCCGAGCAGGCGCCGCGTGTGATGCACAGCGCCATCCAGCATGCCGTGGGTCTCCGGGGAGTCGCCGTCGTCACCCTTCCTGGCGATATTGCAGGCCTGGAGGCTACCGCCAGCATGCCGCTGCCCGCCACGTTCCGGCCGGCAAGCCTGGTCCCCGATCCGGCGAGCGTCCGGGAACTGGCCGATGCCATCAACGGGGCGGGGAAGGTGGCCATCTTTGCCGGCGCCGGTGTGGAAGGGGCACACAGCGAACTCATCGCCCTTGCGGAACTGGTCCAGGCGCCGATCGGCCACTCGCTCCGGGGAAAGGACTTCGTCCAGTACGACAACCCGTACGACATCGGCATGACAGGGCTGCTGGGCTACGGCGCCGCCGCGGAGGGGATCGAGGACGCCGACCTGTTGATCCTGCTGGGCACGGACTTTCCGTACGACCAGTTCCTGCCCGATACCCGCACCGCTCAGGTGGACCGGGCAGCCCACAGACTGGGCCGGCGGACCGACGTCGACATCGCCGTCCATGGCGACGTGCTGCCCACCCTTGCCGCGCTGATGCCGCTGCTGAAGCCGAAAAAGAGCCGCCGGTTCCTTGACCAGATGCTCAAGAAGCATGACCGGCTGATGAACAAGGCCGTGGGCGCCTACACCCGCAAAGTGGAGAAGAAGCAGCCGATCCACCCTGAATACGCGGCTTCACTGCTGGACCAGGTGGCCGCGGAGGATGCCATCTTCACGGCCGACACGGGCATGTGCAACGTGTGGACTGCCCGGTACATCAACCCGTTGGGTACCCGGAGGCTGATCGGGTCCTTCCTGCACGGCTCCATGGCCAATGCCCTCCCGCACGCCATCGGCGCGCAGCTGGCGTATCCCGGGCGGCAGGTGGTCTCGGTGTCCGGCGACGGCGGGCTGTCCATGCTCCTGGGCGAACTCATTACTGTGGCCGCCCACAAACTGCCGGTCAACGTGGTGGTCTTCAACAACTCAACGCTTGGCATGGTCAAGCTTGAAATGCTCGTCGACGGGCTTCCCGACTTCGGCGTTGACGTGCCGGAGGCCGACTACGCGGCCGTTGCCAGGGCCCTGGGTTTCCACTCCGTGCGGGTCACCGATCCGGCGCGGATCGGTGACGCCTACCGTGCGGCGTTCGCCCATCCCGGCCCCTCGCTGGTGGAGCTGATCACCGATCCGAAGGCACTCTCGATTCCGCCGAAGATTTCCGGGTCCCAGGTGCTAGGTTTTGCTACGGCCATGTCCAAGGTGGTCTTGAACCGCGGTGCCGGTGAGGCTGTGAGCATGGCACGGAGCAACCTGCGCAACATCCCCCGGCGCTAGGTACCAGTGCTTCCCTCAGGGGCGGGGAGGGGAACCGCGTGAAGTCCGGTAGGTTCAGAGGATGAAGTCCCGCAGTGCCGTAGTGACGGCAGCGAATCTTGTTGCAGGCTACGGTGACCATGCAGTCTGTGGACCCCTCGACGTCGAGGTCCTCTCCGGACAGGTGCTCGGCATGGTCGGCGAGAACGGCGCCGGCAAGTCCACCATGCTCCGCACGGTGATCGGCGCGCAGGCGCCACTCAGCGGCGATGCCCACGTCCTCGGCCTGATGCCGGACGACCGCTCGGCGTTGTTCCGCAGCAAGGTCTCTGTGCTGCTGGATGAGGATGCCTACTTCGATTCACTCACCGTCCGCGAGCACCTTTCGCTGGTGGCCCGCGGGCACGGTATCGCCAACCCCGAAGCGGCAGTGGAGAGCGAGATCGGCTTTTTTGAACTTCACCCGGTGGCGGATGCCTTTCCGGATCAGCTTTCCTCAGGACAACGCCGCAAACTGCTCCTGGCCTCGGCGTTCATCCGGCCTTTCGAGCTGCTCGTCCTGGATGAACCCGAGCAGCGGCTCGATACGCGAATGCGGGGCCTGCTGGCGCAGCGGATTGCCCGGACTGCCAAGCAGTCCGCTGCCGTCATCATGGTCACCCATGACGCGGAGGTCGCCCAGGCCGCGTGTACGCGGGCGGTGATTGTCGATGACGGCAGCGCTCGCGTGGTTGGTACGGACGAAGCCGTCGCGAGGATCCGCCGGTGAGCCTGTCCGCAGCTGCCCCGGCTCCACCGGTATTCGTGGACTTCGACCCGGAGCGCGCAACACGGAAGGTCATTCGCCCGCGCGGCGAGCCTTTGCTTTCCAGGCTTAATGAACTGTATGTCCAGCTGCTCACGCTCGGCGTCGGGCTGATTTACGCGGTTGGCGCCCTCAATGGGCTCACCGATGCGGCGAAGCACGGCTTTGGCGGCCACCTGGTTTCGGATACCTTCAGCCTGGTCCCTGTTGAGTACGGACTGGTTGCAGGGTTCGGCCTGTTGGGCGTCGCTGCGTACTGGGTAGCCGGACGGCTCGGGCCACTGGCAATCGCCGCGAATCAGAGGCACTGGTGGTACTCGCTTGCCGTCGACCGCGAACCGCTTCTGGCCCGTGGCCTGCGCCGCGCGGTCTGGGCCGCCGCCGTCGTTGGTGCTCTCGCTACGGTCCCGGTAGCGATCGTCACCGGCTCGAGCGCGCCGGTGTTCGCCGGACGGGTCCTGGCGGGGGCATTGACCGGCGCAGCGATCCTCGTTGTGGCTGCCTTCGCGCAGACGCGCCTGGCGACGGCCGGAGACCGGAATCCGGACCGCCGCCAGGGCCCGGCGACCAAGTGGATGTTGGCCGGCGTCTCCGCCGTTCTCGGCCTCATGCTGTTCGGAACCCTGCAGGGCAGCTGGTTCTTCGCGGTGGCCCCCGCCATGGTCCTGGCCTCCACCGCACTTGGCCTGCGCAACAGGCTGTCCAGCGTCCGCACCGTATCACTATTGAAGGCGGGGTCCGCGCGTGGGCATGTGCAGGCAGCGCTCACGCTCATGGACACCGGGGAGCTCAGCGCCTCGCTCGCCAGCGGGGGAAGACGGAGCCGGGTCAGGCTCCCCGGCGCTCCCCGGACGGCAGCGGGCGCGCTCCTGCATGCGGAGGCCACGGTACTCGCGCGGCAACCGGCCCGGCTGTGGCGCTGGGGACTGGGGCTCGCCGTCGTTCCCTTGACCGGCCTGATCCAGACGTTTGATTCACCCGTCATCTTGCTTCCCGTGCTACTTGCCGCAGCGATATTCTCTTCCACCGCGGCAGCCGGGCCACTCTGGCAATTACGGATGGCGCCGAGCCTGGACGCCCTGCTTCCCATCTCCAGGCAGGCCTCGCGCTGGGTCCACGTCGCATTGCCTGTCCTGCTGATGGCCTTGTGGGCGACGGCGGCTGCCGGGTTCTTTGTGTTGGCCGGCGGTTTTCGGCCAGAACTGCTCATGGTGGGAGCGGCGGCCGGCGGCGGTTTGGGGGCGGGCATGCTTCGGCGAGCCTTCCGCCAGCCCGAAGACCTGACCAAGCTCGTGTACCTCATGCAGCTCGGACGCAGTGGCCCGGCCATGCTGGGAACGCGGATCCGGGGCTACGTGCTGAGCCTCTTCGCGCTGGTGCCCCTTGCCTTGGGCATGCTGTTCAACGCTCCCGAGCTCCTGGTAACGCCCGCCATCGTGCTTAACATGGTGCTCTTGGTGATCGGCGTGACGACGGCGGACCGGCCCTAAGGCGGCCCCGCGGCCTACGTGTAGTACCGGCCCAAGGTCTCGGCCTTGAATTCGAAGAAGCGGCCGGATTCGATGGCCAGCCTTGCGTCGTCCACCATCTTCACCACGAAGCGCTCATTGTGGATGGAGATGAGGGTGGCCGAGAGCATCTCCCTGGCCTTGCACAGATGGTGGATGTACGCCCGCGAATAGTTCGAGCAGGCGTAGCAGTCGCAGCCATCCTGGAGGGGGCCGAAGTCGCGCTTGTACTTGGCGCCGGACAGGTTGTAGCGGCCGGTGGGCGTGTAGAACGCGGAGTTGCGGGCAACGCGCGTGGGGGAGACACAGTCGAAGGTGTCCGCGCCGTTCTCGATCGCGGTGAAGATGTCGTCCGGCTCGGAGATGCCCAGCAGGTGCCGTGGCTTGTCCTCCGGCAGCTCCTCGTTGCACCACCGCACGATGGTGCCCAGGTTTTCTTTCTCCAGGGCACCGCCGATGCCATAGCCGTCGAACGGCATGGCCCCGAGGTCCCGGCAGGCCTTCCGTCTCAGGTCCTGGTACTGCGCGCCCTGGATCACGCCGAAGAGCGCCTGATAGGGCTTGCCCGCACGCTCGGCGGTCAGCCGGAAATGCTCGTCCAGGCACCGCAGGGCCCACCGCCGGGTCCGTTCCAGCGACTCCTCCTGGTAGCCGCGGGAATTGTGCAGCGTGGTCAGCTCGTCGAAGGCGAACATGACGTCCGCGCCG
Organism: Arthrobacter sp.; assembly: GCA_036565085.1. Classification (GTDB taxonomy): domain Bacteria; phylum Actinomycetota; class Actinomycetes; order Actinomycetales; family Micrococcaceae; genus Arthrobacter. Next base: position 37,151 of record DATCNU010000021.1, on the reverse strand, counting down.
ATCTGGTGCTGGACCTGCATGGAGATCTCAGGGGAGAAGCGGTGGCGGTCCCCGTTCAGGTGGCTCTTAAACCAGACGCCGTCATCATCGATGTGGGCCAGGCGTTCCTTGCCGGGGGCCACGGCGTCGTCCGGTCCGGAGGTGTCCACATGCTTCATGTCAATGACCTTCTTGAAGCCCGACCCCAGGCTCATGACCTGGAACCCGCCGGAGTCCGTGAAGGTGGGGCCTGGCCAGTTCATGAATGCACCCAGGCCGCCGGCCTCGTCCAGGATCTCCGGGCCGGGCTGAAGGTAGAGGTGGTAGGCGTTGGCCAGGAGTGCCTGGGCCCCGAGGGCGGCCATGGATTCCGGCAGCACCGCCTTCACCGTGGCCTTGGTCCCTACCGCGATGAAGGACGGCGTCCGGATCTCGCCGTGGGCAGTGGTGATGGTTCCCGTCCGGCCCAGGAATTCGCCGCCGTTATCCTGGATCAGCGCAGCAGCGGGCCCGCAGCTGTCACTCACCCGGGTGCCGACGCGGAAGGAGAATCCGGCCTGGACGGGACGCCGGGCAGGAGCAGAGGCAGCGAGCTCCGCAGACGACGGGGCGGGGTTGGCTGGCACGGGGTTGGCTGGCACGGGGTTGGCTGGCACGGTACCAGTGTGCCAGCTATCAGCCGGGATCCCTCAGTGGAGCGGCTGGGATGTGGGGTAGTTCTCAGCGCGCCAGCCGTCCCAGAGGGCGCGCAAGGACTCCAGTTTGTGGGCTCCCAGATCGTAGGTGGAGATGATGACCAGCGCCCCGCCCTCGGGCCGGATTTCCTCGATGACGGGCTGGTCGGCCACGATGAGCAGGCCGTCGCCGTGTTCGGCGTAGCTGTGGACAGTGAGCCCTGCCTGGTGGTTGCTACGGTACCAGACCTTGCCCGAGATCTCTTCCCCGGTCCCCAACGTCAGCTCGTAGTCCTCCCCGGGCTTCGGCACGTCGGCAAGTCCCAGTTTCTCAATGGCGGAGCCGGGACCGCCCGGAAGCTCGAACAGCAAGGTATGCCGCTTGCCATGCGGGTGGTGTTCCAGGGCGAAGCGAAGCTGCTGAAGGAAGGTCAGCCAGCCCTGGGTAATGTCCTCGTCCCAGGCGGCCCACTCCGAGTTGTGGTCCTTGGCCGCGCGGGTCACACTGACCTGGGTCCCGGTTGCAACGGGTTTCAGCTCGAAGATGTCGCCGCCGTTTGTGGTCAGGCTCGTGTGGTCCGGCGCCTCCACCACGTCGCTGCCAAAGTAGATCTCGTTGATTTCGGCGGCCTGGTCATCGGCCTCCCAGCCGTGCCACTGGGCCACCCTGGACGGTTCGCGCAACATGGTCCAGACCTGCGGCGCGTCGGCATTTATTACCACGCTCAAATTGTTCGTCATAGCCCGAATGTACAACTCAGGGACAGCGGCGGGTAGGGGCAATTACCCCTTCCGGCTCCCGCATCCCGAAAGCCGGAAACGTCAGGCGCGGACAGCCTCAAGCTCGTTGCTGATCCGGCGCTGGAGCTCGACGAGGCCGATCGTCTCCGAGCCCCCGTGCGCCCGCAGGAAGAGCAAGGATTCCAGGCGCAGCAGCCGCCATTCCCGCTCGGCCTCGTGGTTGGAGTTGTCGATGGAGCGGAAGATTTCCTTGTCGTACAGGTTGGGTTCGTTCAGCGAGCGTTGGCGGACTTTGGCGTTCATCCGCGCCTTGAACGGGTCCGTCTCCTGGTTCTCAGGCCCGCGGAGCAGCTTTTCGTACACCTCGGCGCGGTCCTCCCTTCCGTCCTGGCGGCAAATGTAGCTGGAGAGCGCCAACGACGCCTCCACCGATGCCCATCTGCCGGGATTGCCGTCGAAGGGCAGGACGTTGAGCAGGTCCGCGACGGCCAGCGACCCCTCCGGATCCTTGAGTGCGATGAACAGTTCGTGGGCCAGGTCGCTGAGATCCTTCAGGCAGCTCCCGGACTTGAAGTTGATCCCCTTGGCCAGCTTGTCGGCCAGCAGCAGCACCCCGACGGCGTCCGGGTGGGCTTCGGCGGCAGCCTCCACCACGGCCTCCGGTGTTCCTTGCGGGGAAGGAATCAGGGCCAGCTCGTCCGCGGTGGGGCCGCTGGCCGCGGGCGGGATGGCGGGCGGGGGAGGCACGACGACGGCGGGAGCCGCCGGGGCTGGCTCCGCCTCTTCGACGGGGTTCTCGGCCAGCGGGAGCCGGGTGACGGCGTCGGGCGTTACCTGCAGTACATTGACCGGCGAGTTGGCTGCAATGCGAACGGTACCGCCGCCGGAGAGGCTGGCGAGGACCAGCGCGGGGGTGCCAAAGTCGTCGGACTCAATCTCCACCTGCTGGATTTCGGCGGTGCGTTGACCATCGGGCAGAAGGAAGTGATCGCCGGTCTTCAGAGATCCAGCCTGCTGTTCGCTGTAGTGCCGGGCGGCTGGGGTTTCGGTCATGGGAGTCCTTAGGTTCTCTTGCGGTCCGCCCTACAGTCTACAAAGGTGGGCGCCGGAAGTCGGGGACGCCGGGTTGCCCGTGGGCGTCAGAAGCCCACTCCCGCAAATGCCAGGGCCTGGCGGATCAGAGCCCCGCGGCCACCGCTGAATTCGAGCTGCACGCCGGGGCTGAGCACTTCCTCGGGGGTCATCCAGGTCAGCTCAAGGGCGTCCTGGCGGGGTTCGCATTCGCCCGTCACGGGGATGACATAGGCCAGCGACACGGCGTGTTGGCGCTCGTCGGTGAATCCGGTCTGGGACGGGGCAGGAAAGTATTCGGCCACCGTGAAGGGCACCGGGCTGATCGGCAGCTGCGGGAAGGCGAGCGGGCCCAGGTCCTTCTCCATATGGCGCAGGAGGGCGGCGCGGATGGTTTCCCGGTAGATGACCCGGCCGGACACGAGCGAACGGATCATGGCACCGTCCTCGTCGGCCTGCAGCAGGGTGCCCACCTCGTTCACGAATCCCAGCGGATCCAGCCTGACCGGAACTGCTTCCACATAAACCATGGGGAGCCTCCCACGCGCCTCAAAGAGGTCCTCTTCGGAGAGCCAGCCGGGATTGGGGTCAGGTGTGCGAACGTTCATGGTTAAGTTCTACCCCATCTGACGCCTGCTGGCCGGTGAGGGGCGGGTTCCGGGCGCTAAGCGTCGTCCGGGGCGCCGGTACGTGACGCCCAAAACCGGTGACGCCTAAATCCGGCGCTGCTATAACCGGTGACGCCTAAATTCGGCGCTGCTAAATTTTGGTGCGGCTAAATCCGGCGCTGCTAAATCCGGCGCTTGGAAATCCAGAGCGTGGGCGGCACGTGCCCTGCGCCGGCTTCGCCCGCTGCGGCGTCGGGGTTGGCAACATGAAGTGTCCGGCCGAAGGCTTCCTCGGTCACGCCCACCCCATGCCCCGCGGCGGCGAGGCGGTCCCGCAGTGCGTCCAGGTCGCCGTCGTACTCAAACCCCAGTCCGGACCGCGGCAGCCCGGACGCGGGACGCACCATCAGCACCCCGCCGTTCTTTGCGGTGAAGTCGGCGGTCTCATCGTCGTCCGGGACCGGGCGGAACCTGGCGCCGATGTCCCGCAGCGTCTGCGCGGCCGCTGCTGCCTCCGGTGAGAACCAGACGCCGACGACGGCGAGGGCCGGGTCTGCGTGCGGGGACGTTGTCCAGGTGCCGTCCGCCGCAGGGGCGGCCGGGTCGGCCAGGAAGCTGAAGCTGTCCTGGCCGGTGATCCGGCAGGACCGGCCGTGGTCGGTATCGACCAGCTCTGCGCGTGTGAGGCCCGCGTCACCGGCGGCCTCGTTGGTGCGGCGGGCGAATTCAGCAAGGTCGCCCACCTCGACGCCGAAGTGCGTGGTTCCGTCCTCCGGAGCGCCCGCGTCCGCGAGGTGGAGGGCCAGCCTGCCCTCGCCGGCGTCGAACTCCCGCCACGAGGCGCCGTCCGCGGTTTTGACCAGGCCCAGGACGGTGAGCAGCCGGTCCCAGGGTTCCAGCCTGGACGTGAAGTGGACGGGGCGGACACGCAGCATGGTTTCTCCTCGGATCCGGGACGGCGCAGGTACGGTCATCATGCCACGACTTGATTCGTGCGGCACCGGAGGCAGAATAGGCCCATGGCCATCGAACTCAAAGAACTGCTGGTGCCCGACGCCAAGGAGTGGCGGTCCTGGCTGGAAGCGAACCACCGGGAGAGTCCCGGCGTGTGGCTGGTGCTTCACAAGAAAGGCGGCAACGTCACAGGACTGGACTACGACGCCGCCCTGGACGAGGCGCTGTGCTTCGGCTGGATCGACGGTCAGGTCAGGAAGCGCGACGGCGGCAGCTATTTCCAGCGCATGACCCGCCGCGGCCCGAAAAGCCCCTGGTCCGCACGGAACGTGGGGCATGTTGCCCGGCTGGTGGCTGCCGGGAGGATGACCCCCGCCGGACGGGCCGCCGTCGAAAGCGCCAAGGCTGACGGCCGCTGGGAGGCCGCCTATTCCGGGCAGTCCTCGGCGGAAGTTCCGGCCGACCTGGCCGCAGCGATTGCTGCCGTTCCCGAGGCGCAGGCGATGTTCGACGTCCTCACGTCCGTGAACCGCTATGCCCTGATCTACCGGACGAATTCGGTGAAGCAGGCTGCCACGCGGGAACGGAAGATCGCCGGCTTTGTCGAGATGCTGGCCCGCGGCGAGGCTCCGCACCCGCAGCAGAAGAAACCCACGACCAGTTAACCTCCGGCTGAGGTTAGGCGTGTGAGGCGCCGAACGTCAGCCTTCCGGGGGGAACGCCACGGCCTCGCCCACCACCCGCAGGCAGAGCTCCATTCCGGGCCGCGCAATGGAGGCGTTCCAGTGCCGGATGGTGATGATTTCGCCGCCACCGGGGTAGCGGTGGTCGGCCCTGTCTGCCAGTTCGGGCGGTACGGCCAGCTTGAGCCGCACCGTGGTCTCCGGGCCGAAGTAGTCTGTGTCCACCACGACGCCGCGGATGGGTCCGTCCTCGGCGATGCGGATCTGTTCGGGCCGCAGCATGAGCTGGACGCGGCCCTGCGCGGGCGGCCGCCGGACGGGAATGGCGCCCAGCGAGCAGGTGGCGAGGGAGCCTTCGATCCAGGCGTCCAGGATGACGGCGTCGCCCAGGAACTCCGCGGTGGCACGATCGGCGGGGCGGGTGTACACGACGAACGGGTTCCCGATCTGTGCCAGTTTGCCGCCGCGCATCACGGCCACCTGATCGGCGAAGGACAGGGCCTCTGCCTGATCGTGGGTGACAAGGATGGTGGTCACATTGGCATCGTTGAGCACCTTGGCGACTGCCCGCCGGGTGGCAACGCGGAGCCCGGCATCGAGTGCGGAGAACGGCTCGTCCAGGAGCATCAGTTCCGGCTTCCGGGCCAGGGCGCGGGCCAGTGCGACGCGCTGCTGTTGCCCGCCCGAGAGCTGATGCGGACGCCGTTTGGCCATGGACGGGTCCAGCGAGACCATCTCCAGGAGTTCCCCGACCAGGCCAGCCACGGCCTTTCGGCCTCCCTCGATCTTCGCCTGGTCCAGGCCGAACGCCACGTTCTGGCCGACAGTCAGGTGGGGGAAAAGGGCGCCGTCCTGGGCCACGTACCCTATGTGCCGTTTGTGCGCCGGGACCCATTCACCGTTGCCTGCGACGATGGTCCGGTTGAGCTCGATCGTCCCGGATTCGGGGTGCTCGAAGCCGGCAATCAGCCGCAGCAGCGTGGTTTTGCCGGAACCGGAGGGACCCACGATCGCAGTGGTTCCGCCCTTCGCCACCGAAAGGTTGACGCCCTTGAGTACCTCCTGGGTCCCAAACGTCTTGGTGACGGAGTCGATCACCAGATGACTGTTGGTACTGGGCACCACAGAGGCCGCGATGCGCGGTTCGGGGAGGCGTGAGGGTGCTTGTTCTGTCACTGTCCCGCTGCTTTCTTGGACTGCTGGAAGAGGAGATAGGTCATCGGTGCGGACACCAGGATCATAAGCAGCGCATAGGGTGCGGCGCCGACGTAATCGATCTCGCTGCTCTTGCTCCAGAACTGGGTGGCGAGCGTCCGGGTGCCGTTGGGGGCCAGCAGCAAGGTGGCAGTGAGTTCGTTGACGATACCCAGGAACACCAGCGCCGCTCCGCCGGCGGCGGCCGGAGCCGTCAGCCGGAGTGTCACCCGGATGAACGACAGCAGCGGCGGCTTGCCCAGCGACTGTGCGGCTTCTTCCAGTTCCTTGGGTGCCTGCGCGAGCCCGGAACGGAGGTTCACCAGCGCCCTGGGCAGGAACAGCAGCACGTACGCGGCAATAAGTACTGCCGAAGTCTGATAGATCCCGGGGACGACGCGGATGCTCACTGTCACGAAGGCCAGGCCCACAACGATCCCGGGCATGGAGCTGGTGATGTAGTTGGAAAGTTCCAGTCCCTTGCTGAACCAGCTGGGATAGCGGACGGCAAGGAAGGCCATGGGGAAGGCGGCGACGATGGTGACCGCAGCGCCGCCCAGCCCGTAGCCAAGGGTCTGTAGCAGGGCGGGGATGAATTCATCCGCAGTCCAGGTCCCCGCTCCCGCGACCGTCCAGCGCAGGACGACCCACAGGGGAAGCCCGAAGGCCAGGGCTGTCAGTGCCATCAGGGACAGCTGTGCGGGCAGTTGGTAGGAGCGCAGCGGAAGCCGAAGAGCCTTTCCCTGAACACCGGAGCCCACCCGCGCGTACCTGGCTGTGCCCCGGCCCCGGCCCTCAAGCAGGAGCAGGATCAGGCAGAAGAACACCAGCACGCTGGCCAGCATATTGCCGGCAGTCCCGTTGAACGTGGACCGGTACTGGACCATGATCGCCGTGGTGAAGGTGTCGAACCGGATCATGGCGAAGGCGCCATACTCGGCCAGCAGGTGCAGGGAAACCAGGAGCGCCCCGCCGGCCATCGCGATCCGTAGCTGGGGCAGCACCACCCGGAAGAACGTCCGCCACGCACCGAGGCCCAAGGAAGCAGCGGACTGTTCGATCGCCGGATCCAGCCGGCTGAGTGTCGCAGCTGCCGGGATGTAGACCAGCGGGAAGTAGGACAGTGTGGCGATCAGGACGCCTGACCAGAGGCCCTCAAGCGACGGTACCGCCGAAACCCAGGCGTAGCTGTTCACGAAGGCCGGAACCGCAAGCGGGGCGGCCAGCAGGACGGCCCACCATTTGTGGCCCCGGAGACCGGTACGCTCCACGAGCCAGGCGCCGCCGACGCCGAGGATGAGGCAGAAAGGCACTGTGATCAAAATCAGCAGGATGGTGTTCAGCAGCAGTTCCCCCACCCGTGGGCGGAAGATCAGTGTGACGGCGGTGTCCCAGCCGGTCACAGCGGTCATGAAGATGACGTAGCCAAGGGGGAGCAGTGAAAACAGTGCCGTCAGGACCGCCAGGATGCCTACTGCAGAAACGCCGAATGGCGGGCGGGGACGTTTGCCCCGGCCCGCCGTCGTCGTGTTTCCGGAAAGTTCCGGGTCCGATAGATCAGTTTTCACAGATTTAGAGCAGTCCTGCCTCGGTCATCAGGTTAGTGACCTTCTCGGAGTTCAGTTTGGCGGGATCCACGGTGGGAGCCTGCAATTCCTTCAGCGGGACCAGCTTGTCATTGGCTGGGACGTCCGAGGCTATCGCGTACTCGAAGGATGTGCCGGTCCGCAGGATTTCCTGGCCCTGCTTGCCCGTGACGAACTTCAGGAACTCCTGTGCGGCTGCAGCATTCTTTGAGGACTTCAGCACTCCGCCGCCGGAAACCGAAAGGAATGCTCCCGGGTCCTGGTTCTTGAAGTAATACTGGGCGACGTTCTTGGAGTTCTCGCCGGTCTTGGCCTGGTCTCCGAAGTAGTAGTAGTGGTAAATAAGGGCAGCGTCAACCTCGCCGGCGTTGACTGCCTTCATGGCGGTGCTGTTGCCCTTGTAGGCCTTGGAGTTATCCTTCATGGCCTTGAGCCATTCCTTCGTTGCGGCCTCACCCTTGAGCTCAAGCAGCGCTGCGACGATGGCCTGGAAATCTGCGCCGGACGGGGAAGCGGCCCATCGGCCTTTCCACTCTGGATTGGCCAGGTCCAGCATGGACTTGGGCAGCTTGTCTTCGGTCAGCTTGGTCTTGTCGTAGACCAGGACGGTCGAGCGGGCAGCGATGCCGGTCCACTTGTTGGTGGACGGGCGGAATTCCTGGGGCACCTGGGCGACGGTCGCCTGGTCCACGTCAGCGAACAGGCCGGCGTTCTCCACCTGGGCCATTGCAGGGGAGTTTTCAGTGAGGAATACGTCAGCCGGGGAGGCCGCGCCTTCCTGGATGATCTGGTTGGCCATCTCCGGGTCTTCGCCGTTGCGGAGGGTGACCTTGATTCCCGTCTCCTTGGTGAAGGCGTCCACCCACTCCTGGGTGAGGCTCTCGTGCTGCGCGTTGTACACCGTGATCTCGCCGGAGGCAGGGCCTCCAGAGGATGCGGAACCGGAGGTTGCCGTGGTGCCGCCGCCGGCGCAGGCGGTCAGTCCGAGTGCGGCGGTGGCGGCAAGGGCGATGCCGGCCAGGGCGTTGGTGCGGATCTTCATGAGGGGCTGCTTTCTGCGGAAAAAGTCTGCTGGACCGGGGTCCTGGTGAGCCGGAGATCGGGGGTGCTCACTCGAGAAACTGTAGGTTAGCCAAACCTAAGCATCCAAGTCCAGACACCCTTAAGTGAGCAGGATCACATCAATTACGCAACTGTTGCATGACCTAATTACCGGCGGCCCCGCGTCGGATGGCCGCCGCCGCCTCAAGGACCATCCACGCCTGCAGTTGGGTGGAAAGCTCGACGGCGGCTCCCGGCGGATAGGCGGAGAACGCAGGGACATGGGGGTAACTGGAAAAGAGCAGCTTTCCCTGGTCCCTGGCCAGCGGTTCCGCGGCGGAAACTTCCCGCCGGCCGGACCAGAAGGTTTCCGCTGTGTCCAGGACCAGCCGCGCTGCTGTTGCCCTGACGGGCTCCGGCAGCCGTGAGTCGGCCGCAGCGAGTGCCAGGTAGCGGCACAGGATCCCGGTAAAGAGTCCGCCGTCGCCGGTGCCGGCGCAGCGCAGGACTCTGCCGCGGGCGTTCGCGCCGGGGCTGTCCTTTTCGGTAACGGGAGGGGCGGTCAGGCTCCGGTCAACTGCCTCCACCACCGTCGCAGCACGGGCCAGGTTGGCTTCCCCTCCGAGCTCCAGGAGCGCCCCGAGCACGGGCCCCTGGTTGTAGGTGTAGATGGCGGTTTCCACCAGCACCTCGCCGGCGGTGCCGATCCGCAGGCCGTCCAGATAGAGCCCTTGCGACGGATCGAAGAGGTTGGCATCCAGCCAGTCCAGCAGGGCCTGGGCTTTGTTCGGCCAGCCGGTCCGTGCGTAGTAGAGCGCGACGGGGGCGGTGGCAGGAGTGTTCTTGAAGTCCCGCTTCGTGCTCCAGAAGGTTCCGCCGCCCAGATCGTCCGTCGAAGCCGAATCGAACTGCCGGGTCAGGGTTTTCCGGATACGTGCGCTGCGGCGCCGGCCGCCCATGCGCACCGCGTCCGCAAGTTTTTCCAGCCGGAGGGTGGACAGCGCCAGCCAGGCCATGTCGTCGTAGTAGCTGTTGACGAACGTCAGGAAGTTGCGGAGCCTGATGCCCGTGACCAGGCGGGAGGCCAGCCGCACGGCAAGGGGCCGGCCGGCGTCGAACCGTGCGGCGGGACTGGCGCCCGTGTACTTCCGGTTGCCGGCATCCACCAGGCAGTCCACGTAATGCGCCTGCCACCAGTAGTGCCAGGGGCGGAAGAGGCTCGCCACGCGGCCTGACGGCCTCACCGTGGCGCCGATATGCGTGCCCGGGAGGAGGAACAGCCGCTGGCCGAAGATTGCCGTGACCGAGCATGCCGCCGCATCGGCCCGGGCGGCCCAGTCGGCTGCAGTTGGGTCGGCGTCCTCCGTGGTCATGCTTTTCAGCGTAGTAGACCCAGGAGGACTGCGGCGGTCGCGCCGGTGGTGCGGGCGGCAGCTATTTCAGTTAACATTCACTAACTAATGTTCAACGCGGTGCTCGTATCGCCGGGGCTCGCATCAAGGAGGATGTATGGACATCAAAGGTAGTGTCGCGTTGATTACAGGCGCGGCTTCCGGGCTCGGAGCCGCCACGGCCAGGCGCCTGTTCGACGCCGGAGCTTCCGTGGTGCTGGTTGATCTGCCCTCCTCCGCCGGTGCAGCTTTCGGGGAGGAGCTGAACCGGTCTGCGGGTGGCGCCTCCGGGGGGACAACCGCTTCCGGTGCGGGTCGGACCGCCGTCTTTGTGCCCGCGGACGTGACCGACGAGTCCGGGGTGCAGGCCGCCGTCGACACCGCCGTTGCGCTGGGACCACTGCGGATCGTCGTGAACTGCGCCGGCATCGCAACCCCCGGCAAGGTGCTCGGACGCGATGGCGTGTTGCCCCTCGAATCTTTCAGCCGCGTGATCCAGGTGAACCTCATCGGAACATTCAACGTGCTGCGGCTCGCTGCGGTGGCCATGGTCGCAACGGCACCGGTGAGCACCGACCTTGGCGGCCCCGAGCGCGGCGTGATCGTCAATACGGCCTCCGTGGCCGCGTTTGAAGGGCAGATCGGCCAGCCCGCCTATGCGGCGTCGAAGGGCGCCGTTGCTGCGATGACCCTGCCGTTGGCCAGGGAGCTGGCGCGTTCGCTGGTGCGCGTGATGACCATCGCGCCGGGCATCTTCGAGACACCCATGATGGCCGGGCTCCCGCAGGAAGCGCAGGATTCCCTGGGCCATCAGGTGCCGCATCCCTCGCGCCTTGGCAGGCCGGCCGAATACGCCAGCCTGGTGGCGCATATTGTGGAAAACGCCATGCTCAACGGCGAAACGATCAGGCTGGACGGGGCCATCAGGATGGGTCCCAAATGAGCCTTCCGCCGCTAAGTGGCGCTGCCCCGGATGAGCTGCCCACGGCCGACTTCTTCGCCTTTGAATCACTGCTGAGCACGCAGGAGCGGCACAAGCTGGCCGAGCTGCGGGAATTCCTGGCCACAGAGATCGCACCATATGCCTCGGACTGGTGGAACAAGGCCGAATTTCCGGCGCATATCCTCCCCAGGCTCGCCGCCCTGGAGCTCAGCACCTCAGCGCAGCGCGGCTACAGCCATCTGTTCGCGGGGCTGGTCATCGCCGAAATGACGCGGGTGGACACCTCCATCGCCACCTTCTTCCTGGTCCACCACGACCTTTTCGTCGAGTCGCTCTACAGTTTCGGCTCCAGGGACCAGAAGGAACGGCTGCTCTCCGACGCTTCGGACCTGCGCATCACCGGCGCCTTCGCCCTCACCGAACCGGGCCACGGTTCCGACGTCGCCGGCGGCATGGAGACCCGTGCCCGGCGGATCTCCGGACAGACGGGAGAGGCCGACGCCGGCGGTGACTGCTGGGTGCTGAACGGCGCCAAGCGCTGGATCGGCAACGGGACGTTCTGTGACTACATGCTGGTGTGGGCGCGGGACGAGGCCGACGGTTCCGTCCGCGGTTTTATTGTTGATGCTTCGTTGCCGGGAGTCAGCCGGAGCCGGATCGAGAACAAGATCGCGCTGCGGACGGTCCAGAACGCGGACATTGTGTTCGAGGACGTGCGCATCGCCGAGGCGGACCGCTTCGCCGGCGTCGGAAGTTTTGACGACACCAACCTGCTCCTGCGCGGATCACGGATCATGGTGGCGTGGCAGGCGGTGGGGCAGCAGTTGGCGGCGTTCGACGTCGCCCGGCAGTACGCCGTCGAACGCCGGCAGTTCGGGCGGCCGCTGGCGAAGTTCCAGATCATCCAGCAGCAGCTGGTTACCATGCTGGGCAACGCCGTGGCCAGCATGGCCATGATGGTGCGGCTGGCCCAGCTGCAGGATGAAGGCGCAGCGGACATGCCTCAGGTTGCACTGGCCAAGTCGTACATCAGCGCCAGGATGCGCGAGACCGTGGCGATGGGACGGTCCATCCTGGGCGGCAACGGCTTGGTGACTGACTATCGGATGGCCAAGATCTTCGCCGACGCCGAGGCCATTTTCACGTACGAGGGCTCCTTCGAAATCAACACGCTTATCGTTGGCCGGGCCGTCACCGGGCTCTCAGCCATAGCCTGAGCCCGGCACAGCGCTCAGGCGGCGAGGAGGGGCTGCTTCTCGCCGGCTTCGATCCTGGCGTCCAGGCTGTTGTTCTTCACAGGCATGGGGCAGGTTCCGTAGGGGGTGAAGGCGCTGGGGTAATTGATGGCGCGGTTGAAGTCCAGGATGACCGTGGCCTTTCCCGACGGGTCAACGCGGGGCCTGGCCGTGGAGACTTTGCGCCATTCAGCCGTTGCCTGATCGGGCGGGCCGGATCCGTTGGTTTCGTCGTGGAACGCGATGGTCAGGGCTCCGAGCTTTTCTTCCTCGGCGTGCAGCCGGTATTCGTGGGGAATCCCGGGGAGCCGGAAAACGACTTCGCCCACTGAGTAGTGCACGCCGTCCACCAGCGGGTTGGCCGTTCCGATGGGGATGGCCACCGGCTCAGGATAAGGCTCATAGACGGCCTCGACCACCAGGTCAGGGTTGTAGTCAAAGGTGGGCACGCCGTCGAATTCTGTCAGGACGGGCGAGCTGGAATCCCGGGTCCGGATGGCGTAGCGGCCCGCGCGCATGGCAAGCTCCACCACCACCTGCCGGCCGTCCTCGCCGCCGAACTGCACCCACATCAGGGACTCCTCGTCGGCGAGGGACGCCGTGATGGTGCCGTCCACGGTTTCTCCGGTCTCCACCAGCGTCAGTCCGTCGTCCGCCGCGGCGGTGAGCGTCGCCGTCGTACCGTCCGTCGACCACAGGCCCGGAGCGAGTTCGACGCCGGATGGCTGGCTTTCCAGCCACTGGAACGACGTGAGGGTGAGCCAGCCGTGGCGGGCCGCGAGGGCCTTGTTGCGGTTGGTACGGAAGCGCTGCCAGCGTTCCAGCTGGGCTGCTGCAGGTGTACTCATGATTCCTCCAACGGTCTCCGGAGCCCCCGCTACAACCGTGGGAGCTCCGCCTTCATTCCAGCACAGGAATTCCGGCACGGCATTCCGGCACGGGCCCCGGGGATCCGGAAACCGGCCTGCGCTTGCCTTGACGTTCACCGGGAGTAACGTCGGAACCGGACAGGACTGCCCGTCCAACGGGCTGACCCACCTCACCAAGCTGAAAAGAGTAGCCATGAAAATAGCAGTCCTTGGCACAGGCACCGTAGGGCGGACCCTGGCCGCGGCCCTGGCCGGACTGGGCCACAGCGTGGTTCTGGGCACCAGGGATCCGCAGGCGACGCTGGCCCGCAGCCGGCCGGACGCCATGGGTGCGCCGCCGTTCAGCGAGTGGCACGCGGCGAACCAGCACATTTCCCTGGAAAGCTTCACTGATGCCGCAGCCTCGGCCGAACTGGTGGTGAACGCGGCCAACGGGGCCCGTTCACTCGCTGCCATGAGCTTGGCCGGATCGGCAAACCTGGCACGCAAGGTGGTGATGGACGTTTCCGACCCGCTCGACTTCTCACAGGGCATGCCGCCCGTGCTTAACCCTGTCAACACGGACAGCCTCGGTGAAAGAATCCAGCGTGCGTTCCCTGACGCACTGGTGGTTAAGACGCTCAACACCGTCACCGCGGGGCTGATGGTGGATCCCGGCAGGCTCGCCGGCGGGGACCATTCCGTGTTTGTGTCCGGCGACGACGCCGGAGCGAAGAAGGAAGTCACGGAAATCCTCGAGTCCCTGGGGCACCGGGACATCATTGACCTGGGGGACATTACCAGCGCCCGCGGCGCAGAGATGATGATGGCGGCCTGGCTGCGCCTCTGGGGTGTCCTGGGAACAGCTGACTTCAATTTCAAGATCGTCCGCTGAGGCTGGTCGGGGCGCCGTCGTCACACTATCTGAGACGGATTCCGCTGCGGCGGCCCGCTGCGGGTAGCATCTTTAGCTAGTAACGTGGCTCACAGTATCCAGCGCAGTGTACGAGCCGAGTCCGAACCCTCGAAAGATAGTTTCCATGGCTGACACTGCAATGAATTCCGGAACCGACCTCGCCTCCGAGCTGAGGGCCGACGTCCGGCGCGTCTCCACCCTGCTGGGTGAATCCCTGGTGCGCCAGCACGGGCCGGAGCTCCTGGACCTCGTGGAACAGGTCCGGCTCCTCACGAAGGAATCCAAGGAAGCGGCCCGCGGCGGCGCCGACGCCACCGGGCCGTGGAGCGCGCACGACGTCGTCGCCCAGGTCCGCGAACTGCTGGGCTCTCTGCCTATCGAGCAGGCAACGGACCTGGTCCGTGCCTTTGCCTTCTATTTCCACCTGGCCAACGCCGCGGAGCAGGTCCACCGCGTGCGTGGCCTGCGGACCAGGCAGGAGAAGGACGGCTGGCTGGCCAGGGCAGTCACCGACATCGCGGGCCAGGCGGGGCCGGAAGTCCTGCAGGAAGTGGTCAACGGGCTGGACGTCCGCCCCATCTTCACCGCGCACCCCACTGAAGCCTCCCGGCGCTCGGTGCTGGACAAGATCCGCAAGCTCTCCGATGTGCTGGCCCAGCCCACCCAGGAAGGCACCACCGCGCGCCGGCGGCAGGACCGCCGGCTCGCCGAAATCATCGACCAGATGTGGCAGACGGACGAACTCCGACAGGTCCGGCCTACCCCGGTGGACGAAGCCCGCAACGCCATCTACTACCTGGGCAGTATCCTGACCGACGCCATGCCCGAGATGCTGTCCGAGCTGTCCGAACTGCTGGGCGATCACGGTGTCAGCCTGGCCTCCCAAAATGCGCCGATCCGGTTTGGTTCATGGATCGGCGGGGACCGCGACGGTAACCCCAACGTCACCGCCGCCGTTACCCGGGAAATCCTCCAGATCCAGAACCAGCACGCGGTGCGGATCAGCATTGGCATGATCGACGAACTGATCTCGATCCTCTCCAACTCCACCGCCCTGGCCGGCGTGGACCAGGAACTCCTGGATTCCATCGACACCGACCTGAAGAAACTTCCCGGACTCGATCCCAGGGTCCTGGAGCTCAACGCGCAGGAGCCCTACCGCCTCAAGCTGACCTGTATCAAGGCCAAGCTCATCAACACCGGAAAGCGGGTGGCCTCGGGCTCCAACCATGAGCACGGCCGCGACTACAACGCCACCGGCGAACTCCTCGCCGACCTCGAACTGCTGGAGCTGTCCCTCCGGAACCACTCGGCGTCGCTGGTTGCCGACGGCGCCCTGGCCCGCGTCCGCCGGGCGGTGGCCTCCTTCGGCCTGCACCTGGCCACCCTGGACATCCGCGAGCACGCCGACCACCACCATGACGCCGTCGGACAGCTGATGGACAGGCTGGGCGGTCCCGGCCTCCGGTACGCGGAGCTGAGCCGTGCGGAACGCTTTGACGTGCTGGGTTCCGAGCTTGCCTCGCGCCGTCCGCTGTCCGGACATCCGATCAAGCTCGACGGCGTCGCTGACGGCACGTACGACGTCTTCCGGGAGATCCGGCGCGCCCTGCGCACCTACGGCCCCGACGTCATCGAGACCTACATCATCTCCATGACCCGGGGGGCCGATGACGTGCTGGCCGCGGCAGTCCTGGCCCGTGAAGCCGGCCTGGTGAACCTGTTCGGCGTGGCCCCCTACGCCAAGATCGGATTCGCACCGCTGCTGGAGACCGTGGAGGAACTGCGGGCCTCCGCGGAAATTGTGGACCAGCTGCTGTCAGATCCGTCCTACCGCGAGCTGGTCCGGCTGCGCGGCGATGTCCAGGAAGTGATGCTGGGGTACTCGGACTCCAACAAGGAATCCGGCGTAATGACCAGCCAGTGGGAAATCCACAAAACCCAGCGGAAACTGCGCGACGTGGCGGCCAAGCATGGTGTCCGGGTGCGGCTGTTCCATGGCCGCGGCGGGTCCGTGGGCCGCGGCGGCGGGCCCACCTACGATGCCATCATGGCCCAGCCCAACGGCGTGCTGGAGGGTGAAATCAAATTCACTGAACAGGGCGAGGTTATCTCGGACAAGTATTCGCTGCCGGAACTGGCCCGCGAAAACCTGGAGCTTTCCCTGGCGGCGGTGCTCCAGGGATCGGCCCTGCACCGGAGCCCGCGCACCTCCGAGGACCAGCGCGTCCGGTACGGGCATGTCATGGAAACCATCTCCGATGCGGCCTTTGAACGCTACCGCAAGCTGATCGACGATCCGGACCTGCCGGCGTACTTTATGGCGTCCACCCCGGTGGAGCAGCTGGGATCGTTGAACATTGGATCCCGGCCGTCCAAGCGCCCTGATTCGGGCGCTGGCCTCGAGGGCTTGAGGGCCATCCCGTGGGTCTTTGGCTGGACCCAGTCCCGGCAGATCGTACCCGGCTGGTTCGGTGTGGGTTCAGGCCTGAAGGCCGCCCGCGAGGCCGGACACTCCGCGCAGCTGGTGGAGATGATGGAGAACTGGCACTTCTTCCGTTCGGTGCTTTCCAATGTGGAGATGACGCTGGCCAAGACTGACCTGGACATCGCCGGATACTACGTGGCCACCCTGGTTCCGGAGGAGCTGCACCGCATCTTCCGGACCATCCGCGAGGAATATGAGCTCACTGTCACCGAGATCCAGAACCTTACGGGTGAGAACCTGCTCCTGGATGCCCAGCCGACGCTCAAGCGCTCCCTCGAGATCCGCGACCAGTACCTGGATCCCATCAGCTACCTCCAGGTGGAACTCCTGCGCCGTATTCGGGCCGAGGGCAGCGGGAACGCCGGTATTAGCGGGGCCGAGATCGACGAAAGGCTCCAGCGCGCCATGCTCATCACCGTCAACGGTGTGGCCGCCGGCCTGCGGAACACCGGGTAGCAGCGGGCTTCCTCAGCCCGGTTGCGCTATCACTTAAAGTCCTTCTGAGCGCTGGGAACGACCAAGAGTGATAGCGCATCCGCAGGTTTGGATAGGGTGGACGGCATGCCTTCGTTCCAGACCCGCCTGAAGATCACCGGACTGAAGCCGGGCAACCCGCCGGAATCGGTGATGGCCGCGGCCGTGGAGGCCCTGGAAACGCGGCATCACGTGGAGTCCAACCGCCTGGAACTTGCCGGCGGCGTTCCGCAACTGAATCTGCGGTTCCTGGTGGAGCCCTCCGGGTACCACGGCGAGAACCAGCAGGCCCGGGAATCGGCAGCGATGATGCGCGACGCCGTCGAACGCGTTGCCCTGACAGGCTCACTGACGGTGCTCCGCCGCAACCGCGGACGCTGGGCGCCCGTCTAGCTCCAGCCACCGGGGAATTCAGGCCGCGCCCGTCTCATCCAGGGGCTCATCCACCGGCTCATCGACCGGCGAGCGGGTGCCGCGCCGGCGCGTCACAATGATCCCGACGACGACGCCGATCGCCAGGCCCAGCGACACCCCGATCAGGGAGCTGGCCCAGAACGGCAGCCTGGTGGCGGATCCGGTGAAGTAGCCCAGCCCCACCAGCCAGGTCGCCCACAACAGCGCGCCCAGGCCGGCGCACAGGCTGTAGCCGCCGACTGAGACATCTGCGATGCCCGCCGCGGCCGAAGTTGCGAGCCGGCCGCCTGGGAGGAATCTTGCGCCGATGATTGTCCCGTAGGTGGAGGAACGTCCGGCCCGGGCAATGCCCTGGTGGATGCCTCTGTGGACTTTGCGGCCCCAGCGCCAGCGGTCCAGCACATGGCTGAGCCGGCGCTTGAACAGCTGGAACACCACCATGTCGCCGATCCAGGACGCCAGTGCGGCCAGGGCCGCCACCAGGAACGCGTTGGTCCGGCCGTCCGCGGAGAGCGCCCCTCCGGTAATCACAACCATTTCGGACGGGATGGGTGGAAAAATGGCGTCGCCGAGCACCAGCGGGATGATCCAGATGTAGATCGCCGCACCCCAGCTGTCGGCATTGCCAAAGTCCATGGCCACAAAGTACCGCACTTTCCGTGCCGCAGGAGGCCCCTGTTTTCCAGTCGGCCCGGGTGGAAGACTGGGGGCATGCGGACCCGCATTCGGCAGGGGACATCACCACCAGCGCCGTGGATGCGATCGTGAACGCCGCCAACTCCACATTGTTGGGAGGAGGCGGGGTGGACGGGGCCATCCACCGGGCAGCCGGACCTGAGCTGCTGGCCGTCTGCCGGGTATTAAGGGCTACGGACCTGCCGCACGGACTGGCGGTGGGCGCCGCCGTCGCCACCCCCGGTTTCCGGCTCCCGGCCCGCTGGATCATCCACACGGCAGGGCCGAACCGCCGAGCCGGTCAGACCAACCCGGCGCTGTTGGTTTCCTGCTTCAGCGAAAGCCTGCGGGTGGCCGATGCGTTGGGAGCCGGTTCGCTCGCCTTTCCGGCCGTGGGCGGGGGAGCCTATGGCTGGGGCGGACGCCAGGTGGCGAAAGCAGCATTTGACGCAGTCACCGGGTTTGCTGCCTCCCATCCCGGCAGTGCGCTGGAGCTGGTGGAATTTGTGCTGTTCAGCGCGGAGATGGAGGCCGCCTTCAACGCCGAATGGTCGCAGCCTCGCTGAGCTGCAGGCGGCTGCGGTATTCCACCGGTTTGCCCGAGACCGGGTCGACAAAGCGGATGCCGCGGGCCAGGAGCTGCAACGGCTTGGTGTAGTCGTCCGGCGCCTTGTCCAGCAGTTCGGGATAGAACGCATCATTCACAATGCCGAGGCCCAGGGAAGCCATGTGGACCCGCAGCTGGTGGGTCTTCCCCGAGTGCGGCTCAAGGCGGTACAGGGCCCGGCGCGCTGTGCTGGTGCAAGGACCGGCACCGGCCGCGGAAGCAGAGCTGTGGAACGTTTCCAGCTTTTCGATCCGGGTCTCCGCGTTCGGCTCGCCATCGATGACCTCGGCCAGCAGGTAGCTGCGGGACTTGGTCATCCGGTTCCGCACCACCAGGGGGAAGTCGACGGCGGGATGGCCGGCAGCGGGCTCCGCTGCGGAGACGCACTCGTACTCCTTCTGGACCTGGCGCTTCTCGAACAGCACCTGGTACTTGCCACGGGTTTCCGGGTTGGTGGAGAGGAGCAGGATGCCGGCTGTCATCCGGTCCAGGCGGTGCATCGGGACCAGGTCAGGCAGGTCCAGCTGGTTCCGCAGCCGTACCAGCGCCGATTCCTGGATATAGGTGCCGCCGGGGGTGGTGGGCAGGAAGTGCGGCTTGTCCACCACGAGGAGATGCTCGTCCTGATGCAGGATGTCCAGCTCCACCGGGATCCTGGTCTCCGGCGGAAGGCTGCGGTAGTACCAGATGAAGGTGTGGTCTTCGAGTTTGGTGGCCCGGTCCAGGGGCACACCGCCCTCGCCCACGATCTCGCCGGCGTCGAACCTGTCCTCGATGCCCTGCGGGTCAATATGTCCCCACCGGTGCATCATGTAGTCCATCGCGGTGCTCCATGGCCCCCCGTCCGGGAGGCGCAGGCGGGTGGCGTTCACGCCGTCGCGCACGGGGAGGGGGGATTGCATCACCGCTCCATTCTACTTTCTGCCAGGCTAAGCCCTCACGCCATGGTGCGGCGTTCGGGCGGCATGCTTAGATCACCGACAGGAAAAAAATTCTTGACAACTTAAATTGTCGGTGGCGATAATTGAAGCATGTTGGACATTGAAGTGATCGAGGACCCGGCCGCGGCCGAAGCGTCGCTGGACCCGATCCGCACCCGCATCCTCCATGAGCTGGCTGAACCAGGATCGGCCACGCAGCTCGCCGCCAAGGTGGGTCTGCCACGGCAGAAGGTCAACTATCATCTCAAGGCACTGGAGCGCCACGGCCTGGTGCGGCTGGTGGAGGAACGGCGGAAAGGGAACGTCACCGAACGCGTCCTGCAGGCAACGGCTGCCTCCTACCTGATTTCGCCGGTCGCGCTCGCCTCGGTTGCGCCGGATCCGCAGAGATTCTCCGACCGCTTCTCAGCCTTCTGGCTGCTGGCGCTCGCAGGACGGATGGTGCAGGAGGTGGGCAAGTTGATTGCCGGCGCCGGCGTTGCCCGGCAGAAGTTGGCCACCTTTGCCATCGACGGCGAGATCACTTTCCTTACGGCTGCCGACCGCGCCGCTTTCGCCGAGGAACTCGCGGTGGCCGTGACCCGGCTGGTGGACAAGTACCACGACGGCGGGCAGTGCTCAGGCCCGCGCGCCACCCCGGCACGGGGCGGGCGGAAGCACCGGATCGTCGTGGCTCTTCATCCGGCTCTCAAGACCCCTATCAAACCACTTTCAGCTAAGGAGCAGGACCATGACTGACAACCGTGAATTTGAGATTGTCTACGACACCGAACTGCCCGGCACTCCGGAGCGCGTCTGGGAGGCCGTCACCAACGGCACGCCCGCCTGGATGTTTCCCACGGACCAGTGGCCGGACGTCAAGACGGTCAAGGAATACCCAAACCACCTGGTGTCCCGGATGGACGGTCCTGACGGCTGGTTCAACCAGCTCGAGCATGTCCTGGAACCGCTCGAGGGCGGACGCACCCACCTGCACTACGTCCACAGCGGAATCTTCGCGGATAACTGGGACGAACAGTACGACGGCGCCAGCAGGCATACCGAGTTCTACCTCCACACACTGGGCCAGTACCTGAAGCACTTCGACGGGCGGCCAGTGGTGTTCACGGACGTCCAGGGGCCCGCCGCGTCACAGGCACCGGACGGTTTTGTGCAGCTGAAGAACGCACTGGGCGTGGAATCGGCGCCGCAGGGCTCGGCGGTGGAGCTGGAACTCGACGGCGTGGGGCGGCTTTCCGGAGAAGTTGACTTCTCGAACGAGCACTTCCTCGGCCTGTGTACATCAGATGCGATGTACAGGTTCTTCGGCCGGAATGCCTTCGGTGCGCCCGTGGGCATGACTGTCCACGATTTCAGCGGCGGTGGCGACCCTGACTCGACCGCGAAGGTCTGGGGTGACTTCCTCGAAAAGGTGTACTCGTAGGCCACCCCGCCGGCCAGCCGGCTACCAGCCCGGTGCCGCTGGCCAGTGCTGCCGCCGTCAATGATGCGGTGCGGTTAATGCGGTGCCGCTAATGCGGTGCGGTCAGGCCGCCCAGCCTCGGGCGACCGCGTCGAGGGCTGACGCATACACGGCCGCCCAGTCAGTTTCCGGCGTGCCGACCTGTGCCAACTCCAAGGCAACGAGTCCGTGGACCTGGCCCCAGATTGCCGTGGCGACCACCTCGACCGGCGCCACCAGAAAGGCTCCCTCGGACTGGGCTGCGGCGACGGTTTCCATGAGGGGCTTCATGGCGTCCGCGGCGGCGTCGGGGCTCGGCCGGCAATCCGTGTAGGCTGCCAGCGCGCCGCCGAACATGAGCCGGTACAGAGCCCGGTGTTCCAGCGCCCAGGTCCGGTAGGCCAGGCCGAGCGCACGCAATCCGCCAGGGGCTGACGCCAGCTGCGAGTCACGGAACGAGCGGAACCCGTCGTCCACCACTGCCGTCAGCAGCTGGGATTTTCCGCCGAACAACGAGTAGACGGCAGTGGTCGACGTCTGTGCAGCTGCGGCGACATCACGCAGTGTGACTCGGGCGGGCCCCTCGCGGTCTACGAGGTCAGCGGTCGCGGAGAGGAGTTCCTGCCTGAGGGAGTCGTTGTGAATTACGGGTCTTGCCATGTGCTCCATTGTTTCATAACATCGTTTCGTAACAGTGTTACTAAATAGGCGACGAAGCATGCTGAGAACACCAAACCAAAGGAGCCCTCATGGCGCAGCAGGTATTTCCGGGCCGTTACACCGCCGGCATTGAAAGCGAATCAGTGACCGTCTTCCTCATCGGCATGCGCGCGAACCGGTGGTGGAAGGTCGGAACCGTCGCCAAGGTCGCTGCTGCCATGCCCAGGATGCTCCAACATCTTGCGGCCGATCCGGCGTCGGGCATGCTGGGGCACGAGCAGTGGTTCGGGCGTACCACCGTTCTGCTCAGCTACTGGGTGAGCCCGGAACACCTTCGCAGTTTCGCCGCGGACAAGGACTCACCGCACCTGGAACCCTGGCGGCGGTTCATGAAGGAGCTTTCCGGAACCGGGGACGTGGGCGTCTGGCATGAAACCTACCAGGTGCCGGCCAGCGGGATTGAGGTTGTGTACAACGGGATGCCGCTCTTTGGCCTGGCCAAAGCCGCCGCGCACGTCCCTGTCGGCCCGGGGAGCAATACGGCGAAGCAGCGCATGGGCCGCCAGCTCAGGCAATGGCCACGGCAGGCGCATTCTTGAGCATCCGGCGGAGCTGCGGGGCGGCGTCGATCCTGTCCTGGGCCGATCTCAGGGCGCGGACTGCCGTTTCGAGCTGTTCCGGCGGCAGGGTGAAGGGCAGCCGTAGATAGCGTTCGAAGGCCCCGCCTATGCCGAAGCGCGGGCCCGCCGCCAGCCGGATGCCAAAGTCGGGGGCGATGACCGTCAACGCGGTGCTGGCGGGGGACGGCAGCCGGCACCAGACCGACAGGCCTCCGGAAGGCCGGGCCGGTTCCCACTCCGGCAGGTGGCCGCTGATCAGTTCCAGCAGCGCGGAGCGGTTGTTCCGGAGGGTTTCCAGGCGGCCGGGAAGCGGCTCATCCATGGCCCGGACCAGATGTGCCGCCGCCAGCTGCTCCATGACGGGGCCGCCCAGGTCCAGTGACGTCCGTGCCGCTGCGAAACGCTGGATCAAGGGTTCGGAGGCACGGATCCATCCGGTGCGGAGTCCGCCCCAATGGGATTTGCTCAGGGAGCCGATGGTGACCACGGCGGAGCTGAAAGCCGCCAGCGGAATCGTGTGGACGCCGTCGAGGTTCAGCTCGCGGAGCGTCTCATCCACCACCAGGACCGTACCGGCTGCGGCGGTGGCGCGGACAAGTTCCCGCCGCTGGGCATCAGGCATCAGCTGCCCTGTGGGGTTATGGAAGTCCGGGACCACATACGCGATCTTGGGCCGTTGCTGCATCATGGCCGACCGCAGTGCGGCCAGGTCCCAGGAGTGCACTACGTTGCTGGTGCTGCTGTCACCGGTGACTCCATCCCTGGCCGCGCCTGGTGCCTGGGTGAAGGCAACAGGAACCGGCCGGCAACCTGCCGCGCGGACGGCATCAAGGGCGTTGGGGTAGCTGGGATGCTCCACCAGCACCTTGTCCTGGCGTCCGGCCAGGGCGCGGATCACGATGTTCAGGGCATGCTGGGCGCCCGATGTGACAAGGATCTGCGCCGCAGTGGTGTCGACCCCGGCCGAACTATAGCGTTCAGCGATGGCCTCCCGCAGGGGCAGCAGGCCGATGGCGTCGTAGCCGAATCCCGGAAGCAAAGCAGGAAGTTCGGTCAGGGCGGCCGCGAACGCGCGGTGTACCACCTCGCCGCTGGCCGGCATCGAGGCGTATGCGAGGTCGATGAGCCCTTCGGGCGCCGCCAGCCCGGGCGCCGCCAGCCCGGCTGCTGCAAGCCCCGGCGCCCCGGGACCCCTGGACAGCCGGGAAGCCGGGGAACCGTGGCCCATGACCATCGTGGCTCCCGAGGGCGTCAGTTGGGGGATCCGGGTCCGTCCCCTGCTGCCCTGGCCGCTGCTCAGGAATCCCTGCTCCCGGAGGTGGGCGTAGGCGCCCGTAACGGTGGTCCGGCTGACGCCGAGGGTCTCGGCCAGTGACCGCTCGCTGGGCAATGCGGTGTCCAGCGGCACCCTGCCGTCGAGGATGAGGAGACGTACGACGTCGGCCAGTTCGCGGTAGGCAGGTGCAGCGCCGGCGTACCACTTCCCGAGGAGACGGGCCAACGCGGAGGGGTTCAATGATCCGGACATAAAGCCAGTATCTCAAACTGGCTATGTAATCCAATGCCAGTTCTCTGCCAGAGTGGTCGCATGATGACCCGCAGACTCCTCCAGCTCTTTACCGGCCTCGCCATGTACGGCATCTCCCTGGCCATGTTTATCCGTGCAGGCCTTGGCCTGGACCCCTGGGATGTTTTCCATCAGGGCGTGGCCGGCAAGGCGGGCTTGAGCATCGGTGTGGTGGTTGTCGCCGTGAGCTTCCTGGTACTGCTCCTTTGGATCCCGTTGCGGCAGTGGCCCGGGTTCGGCACGCTGTGCAACGCCGTGCTGGTGGGGGTGTTCGCGGACATCGGCCTGGCACTGATCCCCGGTATTTCCCAGCTGAGCGGCCAGATCGGGATGCTTGCAGGTGCCGTGCTGCTGAACGGAATCGCCTCGGCGTGCTACATCGGCGCACGGTTCGGTCCCGGTGCGCGAGACGGCCTGATGACCGGACTGGCGCGGCGCACCGGCTGGTCTGTCCGGCTATCCCGCACGCTGATCGAAGTCGTGGTGCTGGGTATCGGATGGCTGCTGGGCGGTTCGGTAGGTGTGGGCACCGTGGTGTACGCCTTGGCCATTGGACCCCTGGTCCAGTTCCTGCTGCCGCGCCTCATCGTTCCCGCAGCGCTCCCCGGCGAAACGCGGGATGCGGATGCCGTGGATTCCGAGGCGCGGGACGCCACGGTGCCCGGCTGATCACGCTGACGCTCGCCTGGGACGGTGCGCCGGCCAATTCGGGCTCCGAACATGTCCCGGCCCTAGGACAACAAGGGCTGGCACTGCGGGCAGAAATAGATGTCCCGCTCCTCCTCGCCATTGGGCTTACCCAGGAGTCCACGGCGGATGGGCGTTCCGCACCTCAGACAGGGTTGGTGCTCGCGGCGGTAGACCCAATAGCCGGCCCGGCCCGGCATCCTCCCCACGGGCATACCGCTGGGGCTCAGCATGGTCACCCGGCGCCCGGGGCCCAGGTTGGCTTCCAGGAGCTGTTTCGCGTCAGCCACGACAGTCCCGAGATCCGGAACGGCCGAAACGGGCGACGCCGGGTGGACACCCGAAAGGAAGCAGGCCTCGCAGCGGTAGATGTTGCCGACGCCCGCAAGGTTGCGCTGGTCCAGCAGCGCCAAACCAAGGGGCAGGTCAGGGGCTGCCCGGATCCGCCGTTCCGCTTCTGCCGGGTCCCAGTCAGGACCCAGCAGGTCCGGGCCGAGGTGTCCTACGACGGAGTCCTCGTCCACTGTTCGGACCACCTCGACAATGCCAAGGGAGAAGCCGACGGCCTCTGCCGCAGCCGTGCGGAGCACGCACCGCGCGGTGAAGCCGGGCTTCCGCCAGCGTCCTCCGGGCGGATAGACCTGCCACGTGCCTTCCATCTTCAGGTGCGAATGGATGGTGAGCTTCTGATCGTCCGGTCCGTGCACCCGGATGAGCAGGTGTTTTCCTCGGGCGACGACTTCGTCCACTGTCCAGCCGGCGAGGTTGAGGGTGGCGAACCGGGGCACGCGGAAGTGGGAGGCGGTGAGTTGCTGCCCGGACAGGGCCTGGTGCAGCTGCCTGGCGGCCCGCCAGACGGAATCGCCCTCAGGCACGGATTCCTGCCTCAGGCACGGATCCTCAGTCCCTTGGGCGTGGAGTAGGCCCCGGCTGCGGCCAGAGCCGCGGCAACCGGTGTGTCCAGGATGCCGTGGCCGTTGACTTTTTCCATGACCAGCTTGTCCACGGCTCCGCTGGTGACGACGCCCACCAACGCCCTTCCGGCCGCGGACAAAACGGAATCGTTCTCGCTGAAGGCAAGCAGGGTCTTGCCGCCGCGCTCCACGTACAGGACCAGCGCGCCGTCCACCAGCACCACCAGGGCCCCGGCTTTCCGGCCCGGACGGTGCCCCGTTCCGGCCTGCTCGTTGAGGGCCGGCCAGGGGAGCGCCGCGCCATAGGGGTTGGCGGGATCCGTCGCGGCCAGGGCAAGCGCAACTGGTTCCGGTCTGGCAAGCTGGCTGTCCTCAGCGTAGGAGCGAAGCCTGTCCACCGTTGCCGGGACCGCGAATTGGGCCGCCCCGAGGTGTTCGATGAAGTACCCGCGGCGGCAGCGGCCTGCCTCTTCCAGCCGGGCCAGCACCTTGTACATCAGTCCGAAGCCGCCCAGGATCTGTTCGGTCATCACCGAGCCCCGGGTCACCACGCCGTACCGGTCCAACAGCAGCTCTGCGGTGGTGCGGGCGTGGATGGTGGGATCCAGTTCAGGAAGCGGCAGCGCCGACCAGCGGCCTGCAGCCAGCGGGGGAGTGGCAGCAACTCCGGATGCCGAACCGTACCGCCCGCCGCTCCGACCCGCGGCCAGGCCGGGCGAGCCAAGCAGGCCTGTTCCATGCGAACGGCCCAGCCTGCTCATGCGGGGAGCCCGCGCCCTGGGCGCGCGGGCGACCTGGCGGTGGGCTGTGTGGCCTCCGGCAATGAGGGCCCGCACCGGGGCGAACGTGTCCCCGGTAACCCGTCCGGCCCACGCGAGATCCCAGAGGGCGGACACCACATCCGGGTCGCTCAGCACCGAGTCCATGCCGCCGGCAACATCCGTCAACTGGCGGAAGAAGTACCCGCCGCCGTTGTTCCGAAGATAGTCGAGCAGCCGCTGCTGCGCGTCGCCGGGTACGTAGTCAATGGCGGGGTTCAGCGTCAGTTCGGCGGAATCTGCCAGGTGCAGGCTTATCCAGCCATCGTTCCCCGGCAGTGCCCCCGCCCCGGACCACAGAACCTCGCCGGCTGCCATGAGTTCATCCAGCATGGCCGGCTGGTAGTTGGCCACCCTGCCGGCCAGGACCAGCGGCTCCCATGCCGACGCCGGCACGGGAACCCCGGAGAGCTGGTCGACGGCGGTGACAATGCCGTCCAGTCCCCGCAGGGCCGGCTGGTCGCGTGCGGAACCGGGGGTCAGGACATGCTGCCAGGCAGGAAGGAAGCGGCCGTAGGCGGCGGCGTCCACCGGCTCCACTTCGGCGCGCAGTGCGGCCAGGGAACGACGGCGGAGCTTCCGCAGGACTTCGGCATCGCACCATTCGCTGCCGGTGGGCTGAGGCGGAACGTGCTGCTGATGGAGGGCCACTTCCGGAACCTCTCCATAAGTGCCACCTGCTGCGCTTTCCGCGGCACCTGCCACCGGTGTTCCGTGCGGCCGGAATTCACCCTCCACGACGCGGCCGTCCGCCGCGAGGCGTTTAAGGGCGGTGCCGACGACGGCCACCCCCAGTCCCAGCCGGGCCGCCGTTTCCATGGCGGTGAAAGGCCCGTGCGTGCGTGCATACCGCGAGACGAGGTCGCCCAACGGGTCCGCCACAGGTTCGATGAACGCGAGCGGAACACCCATGGGCAGCGGAACGCCGATCGCATCGCGCAACCGGGCCGAGTCCTCCACAGCGGCGAAGCACTCCACTCCGCCGATATTCACTCTGATGGCGCGGTTGGCCCGCTGCAGTGCAACCAGGTGGGACATGGCCACCGACGTGCTGGCGGCCGGAGCATCAGGCGCTGCCTCGCCGTCGCCGTCGTCGGCGGCTCCGGCTGCAAGGTTTGCGGCATGGTTTGCGGCCAGCTCATCCACGAGCCGGGCCGCGACTTCCTCCGGTGCCAGCGGTCCCAGGAGGCGCAGCAGATCCGCCACGCCCTCCATGCCGCGGGCGCGCCGGTCCGGCGCGAGGCGCTGGAGTTCGCGCTCGGTTGCCTCGATGACCCTGGCGTCCAGCAGTTCCCGGAGTTCAACCCGGCCAAGGAGTTCGTTCAGGAGGGTCGAGTCCAGGGCAAGGGCGGCAGCGCGGCGTTCGGCCAGCGGGGAGTCGCCCTCGTAAAGGAACTGTGCCACATACCCGAACAGCAGGGACTTGGCGAAGGGTGAGGGCTGCTGGGTGGTCGTTTGCACGATCCGCAGTTCTCGGCGTTCCACGGCGGCGGCAATGTCCTTCAGGGCCGGGAGGTCGTAGACGTCCTGCAGGCACTCGCGGACTGTTTCCAGGACGATGGGGAAAGTGGGGTACTTCCGGGCGACGTCCAGCAGCTGCGCCGACCGCTGGCGCTGTTGCCACAGGGGCTGCCGCTTGCCTGGCGTCTGGCGGGGGAGCAGCAGGGCGCGGGCGGCGCATTCGCGGAAGCGCGAGGCGAAGAGCGCGCTCCCGCCTACCTCCGCCGTGACGATCTGCTCCAGCTCATCAGGGTCGAAGAGGAAAAGTTCGGCTCCGGGCGGCTCGTCCTCCATCATGGGGACGCGGAGCACTATGCCGTCGTCGGCGGCCATCGCAGATCCGTCCAGGCCGTACCGCTGCTGGAGGCGCTGCCCGACAGCCAGCGCCCACGGTGCGTGGACGGGCATGCCGAACGGGCTGTGCAGGATTACCCTCCAGTCGCCCAGTTCGTCATGGAAGCGTTCCACCACCAGGGTGGTGTCACTGGGGACCACCTCGGTGGCGAGCCTCTGCTCCGTCAGGTACTGGATCAGGTTGTTCGCAGCGAAGTCGTCCAGTCCACTGGCCTTGCAGCGTTGGACGGCAGGGCCGACGTCGGAGGCGGACAGTTCACGGACGAAGGCGCCCAGGGCGCGTCCCAGGTCGACGGGCCTGCCCAGCGAGTCGCCTTTCCAGAACGGGAGTTTGCCTGGCTGGCCGAAGGCAGGGGACACCAGTACGCGGTCGTGGGTGATGTCCTCGATCTTCCAGCTGGTGGCGCCCAGGGCAAAAATGTCACCCACCCTGGACTCGTACACCATTTCCTCATCGAGTTCGCCCACGCGCCGGCCACCTTTTGCCGCTGACGCGGCGGGTTTGCCGTCGCCTTTCCCGTCGCCGCCGCGTGAGGCCGATCCCTCCACCTCGGTGCCGATGATATAGACGCCGAACAGCCCCCGGTCCGGAATGGTTCCGCCGGACGTCACCGCAAGCCGCTGGGCTCCGGGCCGGCCCTCAATGGTGCCGGCGTTGCGGTCCCAGACGATCCTTGGGCGCAGTTCGGCGAATTCATCGGACGGGTAGCGGCCCGCGAGGAGATCCAGGGTGGCCTCAAACGCCGAACGGGGGAGGGACGCGAAGGGTGCGGACCGGCGGAGGGTGGAGAACCATTCTTCGACGTCGATGCTGCCCAAGGCCGTGGCGGCCACCGTCTGCTGCGCCAGGATGTCCAACGGATTGGCGGGGATGCTGAGCCGCTCGATTTTCCCCTCAAGCATCCGCTCCACCGTGATGGCGGTGTGCACCAGGTCCGCCCGGTGCTTCGGGAAGAGCACGCCCTGGGAGATTTCGCCCACCTGGTGACCGGCGCGCCCCACGCGCTGCAGGCCGCTGGCCACGGAGGGCGGGGACTCCACCTGCACCACCAGGTCCACAGCGCCCATGTCAATGCCGAGTTCCAGGGACGAAGTGGCCACAACACAGCGCAGCCGCCCCGACTTCAGGTCATCCTCAATCATGGCCCGCTGGTCCTTGGACACAGAGCCGTGGTGGGCCCTGGCCAGTACAGGATCGGCTCCTGCCGTGCTCCCGGCCTGTGCCATCATGTGCGCCGGGGTGGCCGTGGACGCGGGGACACCTGCGAACGGGGACGACTCTGCCGGGATGTCGGAGCCGGGACCCCGTCCTCCGCCGACGGTTACCAGCTGGCGTTCGGCATATATTTCGTTGAGCCGGGCGGTGAGACGCTCGGCCAGGCGCCGGGAATTCGCGAAGACGATGGTGGACTGGTTGGCCAGGACCAGGTCAACGATCTTCTCCTCCACGTGGGGCCAGATGGAGGCCTGCGGCTGCAGTCCGGAGGCGGGACCTGAATCAAAGGCGCCGAATGCACCCTGGAGGTCTGACATGTCCTCGACGGGCACGGAAACGGTGAGGTCCCAGTTCTTGCGCGAAGGGGGCGCCACGATTTCCACAGGCGCCGAGCCGGCGAGGAACTGCGCCACAAGCTCACGCGGCTCCACGGTGGCGGAGAGACCGATCCGCTGCGCAGGTTTGGGCAGCAGCGCATCCAGCCGCTCCAGGGAGACCGCCAGATGCGCCCCGCGCTTGGTCCCGGCCACGGCGTGGACCTCGTCCACGATGATGGTGTCCACCTCGGCGAGTGTCTCCCGCGCCTTTGACGTGAGCATCAGGAACAGTGACTCCGGGGTGGTGATGAGGATGTCAGGCGGGTGGCTAAGCAGCGCGCGGCGGTCCGCCGCCGTGGTGTCCCCGGACCGGACCCCCACGGTGATCGGCGGCGCCGGAAGGCCCAGGCGTTTGGCGGTCTGGGTGATGCCGATCAGGGGCGCGCGCAGGTTCCGTTCCACGTCCACGCCGAGGGCTTTCAGGGGAGAGATATACAGCACGCGTGTCTTGCGGGCCGGGTTTCGGGCACGCCTGCCCTTCGGCGCCGGAACTTCGACGGCGGTCTGTTCCGGAGCGGGATCGGAAGTGGAGGCCAGCAGCCTGTCCAGGGCCCACAGGAAGGCGGCGAGCGTCTTCCCCGAGCCGGTGGGGGCAACCACCAGGGCATGTGATCCGGAGGAAATGGCATGCCAGGCCCCGTTCTGAGCCGGGGTGGGCTCCGAGAAGGCGCCAAGGAACCACTCACGGGTAGGCCTGCTGAATCGGCCCAGGGGTGTTGCCGGAAGTCCTGCTGATCCCGGTTCCGACGCAAATGGGTCTGCTTGCGCTGGCTGATCCTCCTGCATGCCTCCATCATGCACCAAGCCACCGACAGGAAAGGTCGGCACTGCGTCAAAGGGGTCCATCCCGGGCGGGTCTGTTGTGGTGTTCCCTGTGTCCAGGGGCTGTTTGTGATGGGTTCGTTACCTGCCGGGCAGGCCACTTCAACCGATATGATAAGTATACTTATCATATCGGTGTTTAGGTCGATGGATGTGGCTCCGCCGGCGATGTTAGGCGCAGATTGAACGACCGATAGATCCAGGAGTGATCATGACATCCATGAGTTCTGGCCGCACCTTAGGCCGAACCAATATCCAGAAAGCGTCCCTCGTGACGGGCGCGGTTTTCGCACTGGTGGGGATCCTGGGCTTCATTCCCGGCATCACCACAAACTATGGGTCGCTGGGCATGGCAGGCTACGGCTCGGACGCCCTCCTGCTGGGAGTTTTCCAGGTTTCGGTGCTGCACAACATCGTCCACCTCCTGTTCGGTGCGGCGGGCATCGCGATGGCACGCACTGCCGCCCTGTCCCGGAACTTCCTTCTGGCAGGCGGTGCCATCTACCTCGTCCTCTGGCTGTACGGCCTGCTGGTGGGACACGACACCCCAGCGAACTTCGTGCCGGTCAATACAGCTGACAACTGGTTGCACCTGGTCCTTGGCCTGGGCATGGTTGCCCTCGGCGTGGCCCTCTCCCGTAGTACGTCACGGGCAGGGCGGACCACCACAGCGCATTAGGAGACAGCCCACTAGGAGACAGCCCGGCGGCATAACCTAGGCCGGCTGGAAAGCCCCGACCGTTAGCAGCTCGATTTCCGCGTTGCTGCAGGCTTTTGTGGGCTGCGGCAGGAAAATGGAGGCCGTCTCCTCCGGAGGATAGATCCTGTAACCGGCGGCGTCCACCCCGGCGCAGTCAGGGTAATTCTCGGCGTGGGTGTAACGGAGGACGGCGGACCCGGCCTGGCCCGGCGCGAGCAGGACGTCCGCGGCGGGAGTGGATTCGTCGCGTTTCGCCGCGGCTCCGATGGGTGCGCCTGCCGCGTCCGCGGCCAGAGACACGCCGGGGAAACCCCTGAGCAGGCATGGCTCGGTGCCTGTGTTGGTAAGGACCAGCTTCATGTAGACGCTGCCCGCCGCGCCGCCGCCTGTTGCATCTGTGGCTGCGGAAAGGCTGGCCGCTTTGCAGAGCGCCGGCCCTGCGGTCGCGGCAGGTGTGGAACCGGACGACGACGGCGACTGGGACACTCCCGGGGAAGCTGACGTGGTGGACGGGCTGGCGGAGCTGGCGCCCGCGGTTGTCCCTTGGCTCTGCGGCTGGCCGGGCCCGCACGCGGTGAGCATAAGTGCCGCCGCGGCGGCCGCCGTCGTGATAACAAACGCCTGTGAAATTCGCTGAGACCTCATGGCATAACCATCGCGGCCAGTGTTGCCCGAGTCAACGATGCCACGAGGAAGTATGGTGATTTGATGCCCGGATCGTGATCATCGGGTTTGTATCATCCGGTTCAGGCAGGCAGGCCGGCAAGGAGTTCGGCCAGGACGTCCGCGGCGGAGTCGTGCCGGATCAGGGGCGCCGCCTGGCCGGCCCACAGGGACATGAGCCCGGTGTTTCCCTGCGCCGCGGCCGTTGGCCGGAACCGCCCGGTCAGCCAGTTCTGGGCAGGGAAGGGAGCGATCCGGGATGGGTCCGAGAGCTCGGCGATGATGCGGTTGGGGATCCCGCGGGCCAGCCGTCCGCTGAGGGCCCGGGTGAGCACGGTTTCCCCGGCGCCGGGGCTTCGGAGCATGGCGCGGTAGGCCGGAACCGCAGCCGATTCCCGGGTGGCCAGGAATGCTGACCCTACCTGGACGCCGTCCGCGCCCAGGGCGATGGCAGCGGCGTATCCGCGACGGTCGGCGATCCCACCCGCGGCGATCACCGGGATCCTGACGGCGTCTGCCACCTGGGGCACCAGCGCAAAAGTGCCAACCAGGGATTCCTCAGCGGGCTTCAGGAAAGAGACCCGGTGCCCGCCCGCCTCCATCCCGCTGGCCACAACTGCGTCCACGCCGCCCGCCTCCAGGGCCACGGCTTCGGCCACAGTGGTTGCTGTGGCCATCACCACCATTCCGCGCCGGTGTGCAGCCTCGATGATTTCCGGGGCCGGCACGCCAAAGACGAAACTTACGACGGCGGGGCCCGCCTCCAGCGTGGCCTCCACCTGTTCGCCGTAATCCGGAAGATACCGCTCCGGCATTTCCGGCAGGGGGAGACCCAGCTCGTCGAAGTAGGCACGGAGGATGCTGACGTAACGGTCGAAGTCGGCCTGTGCGAGTGGGCTGTCCTCCGTGCCGTCCGGTACCCAGAGGTTCAGGCCGAAGGGTTTGGCCGTGGCTTCCCTGAGTTCTTTGGCGGTCTTGCGGATGGCATCGGCGCCGTAGCCGTACAAGCCATAGGAACCGAGCCCGCCGCCGTCGCTGACCGCGGCCGTGAGCTGAACAGAGGACACGCCGCCGAACGGTCCCAGGACAACGGGAACATCAGTTCCGCAAAGTCCGGTGACCCGGTTGGGCCGGGCGGACGTACGGTGATCTTGCGTCATGGGAGTCCCCTGTGCGATCGCGGCTGCATTCAGGATCAAGTCTCGCAGGGCTTGCCGCCAGCCCCAAGTCAGTCCGTTTCCGGGCCTGAGCAGTAGTGGCAGTCATCAGGGCAGCCGTTTGCCCCTTCCCCTTTTGCCGTCTCGTTGTTTGCCCTGTCTTCCCTGTTTGCCCTGGCTCTGCTGGCCGGATGGCTGCTGGAAGCACCTGACTGTGCCGCCGCCGTCGTGCGTTCCGGTGCCGTCGGGACTAATGCGGCCGCGGTCACGGCTGGTTCCAGGTGAGCTGGAAGCCGTCGGCGATGTGGAAGAGCCGCCGGCCGCCCGCCGGCGTCTTGACCCAGACGATCTCCCCGTCTTCGGTCCGGGTGTCCACTTCGCCCGAGTACTCGGTGTTGCCTTTCCTGCTCAAGCGGACGCTGTCGCCCGCCTGGACGTCGTCCCAGCGGCCGGGGCCTTTAACGCGATTCGTCGTTGAAGTCACGGATTCTTCCTTGGTAGTCGGTTCAGGGCACTTAAAGCCGTTCCAACTCATCCAACCGGACAGCCCGGGCTCGCTCAATGGCGGAAGTGACCACCCTCGCGCCGGGCCTTTGTGCAGTCATCCAAGGGTCCTATGTACCGGCCCAGCGGGCGGCGCTAGACTGCTGGCATAAGTCGCCGACTACGTCAGGAGAACACCATGAACTACTCAGGGACTGGCAACGAAAAAGCGACGCTGGCCAGTGAACTCAACAGGACCCACGTTGGACAGTCGGTCAGTTTTGAGCCGGATGAATCCACTCTGGTTTTCGGGAAAATCGCAGCCATTGCCCGCAAAGAGGGCGCGGTGACCATCGCCCTGCACGGGGTGGACGGCAGCGGGGGCCTGCAGTCCAGCTACAGCCTTCCGGGCAGCCAGCATGTGTACCTGCAGCCGGACATGCTGACCAATACCGAATCCACCATCAAGGAACTCTTTGGCAAGGTCCAGGAAAACCTGCGCGGTTCCGGCCATAAGGGAGATGACCGGACGGACAAGCTCTAGGCGCGCACCTCACCTGGGGCCCCTGGTTCTCTCGACGGGAGATGAACCGGGGGCCTCGTGTTGACACCCCTGGGAGGCCGAACGTGTTTCAGTTCGGCTGTGTCGCCCCAGGCCGCGGTGGTCCGCAGTGCGCCCTATAGGATCTGAACATGCAGAACGCGATCCCCGGCCCTGAAGCTGGTGGCAAGACCGGCCGCAAGACCGTCGGAACCAGCGGCGCCCGTTCAGACGGGCTGGCGGGACGCCCGGCAGGCCGGACGGTCAACCGGCAGGTGCTGGCCGACCATGTTTACGAAGAGCTGCTGTCCGCCCTCATCGACGGCAGGATGGAACCCGGCGCCGCCGTCAGCATCGACGGCATGGCGCGTGAACTCGATGTTTCGCCCACTCCGGTCCGCGAAGCGCTTGCAAGGCTGGAGCACACCGGCATGGTCCGCCGGGTGGCGCTTAAGGGATACCGCGTTGCGCCTGTCTTCACCCAGGAGGACTTCGCGGAACTCATGGAGGCGCGTCTTGCGATCGAGCCGGTGAACGCCCGGCTGGCGTGTGCCCGGCTGACCACTGACGGCCTGGCCAGGCTGGATGAAGCCGTTGAAGACCTGAAGATGGCGTCCCGGGGACCGTCGTTTTCTGAGTTCAAGGACTATCTGGAGGCCGACGAACGTTTTCACCGCCTCGTCGCGCAGCTCACCGGGAATCAGTTCATGGTCGCGGCCTACGATGCCCTGGGGGGTCAGGTACAGCGCTTCCGCCTCTTTGGCGGCGTGGGCATCACCGACGCCGAGCTGGCCATCGCTGAACATCAGTCCGTCTTGATGGCGCTGTCCGCCGGCGATCCTGAGCAGGCTGCGGCGGCCATGGCGGAACACATCCAAAAGGTCCGGGGCAGAACGCTCGCCGTCGCTCCGCCCAAGTAGCCGGGGCTGGGGTTCCCAGCCAAAACCGCTCCTGCGGCACATGTGATCTTGACAACATTTGATTCGATAGTAGATCCTATAGGAAACACGATCCACTATGGAGTTCACGCTATGGCCTATACCGCCGAAAACTGGCCCATCACCGCAGCCCTGCTGCAGTTCCCCGGAACCGACGCCCGGGGAAACCACATCAATGACGCTGATGCCGCAGCCTGGGCACGGGTCCTCACGGAGGTCAAGGAAGCCGGATTTGCCAATGCCGACCTCACCGACAGCTGGGTCCGTCCCGGAGATCTCGCTCCTGCCCGGCTGGCCGAGTTCAAGCAGACGGCAGGGGACGTCGGCATAGGCATTCCCGTCATCTCAGCCATTCGCCGCAGTGTCATCGAGGAAGGCAACTGGGAGGACAACCTGGCGTACAGCCACCGCACTATCGACGCAGCGGCGGAACTGGGCTGCGAGGTTGTTTCCTTCGGGCTGCACCAGGCCCTTACGGCCGCGCAGCAACAGGAGCTGTGGTTCTGGACCGTCGAAGGCTACAAGGATCCACCGGGGGACAAGGAGGCCTGGGGCAAGGCGGTGTCCAGGTTCCGCGAACTTGGCAGGCACGCCTCGAGCCTTGGCATCCTGCTCTCACTGGAAATGTATGAGGACACCTTCCTCGGCACGGCCGACTCTTCGGTTCAGCTGGTCCAGGACATCGGCCTGGACAATGTCGGCCTCAACCCCGACCTCGGCAACCTGATCCGCCTGCACCGTCCCATCGAGGACTGGCGCGAGATGGTGGCCAGGACCCTGCCGTATGCCAACTACTGGCATATGAAGAACTACATCCGCGACGAGGACGTCGCCAAGGGCACCTACGTCACCATGCCGGCGCCGATGGAAAGCGGTCTCATCAACTACCGCGAGGCATTCAGGGAAGCCATTTCCGCGGGTTTCCAGGGCATCCTCTGCACCGAGCATTACGGCGGGGACGGACTAAGCGTGACGGCCAGCAACCAGGATTACCTGCGCCGCCACGTCCTGCCCAAGAAGGACGGCTATGCCCTGGGGCAGAGCCAGGTGGCCCAGGGCCGGCAGCAGCCGGCCGCGTCCGAACTCGCAGGCGTCTGACTCGGGTTCAACCCGCCACCGATTCAATGAGGAACCATGACACAGATCTTTGACAACCCCGCGAATTTCGCGGATGAGGCACTGGACGGCTTTGTTGCCGCTAACCGTGACCACGTCGCCCGTGTGGACGGCGGAGTCGTGCGCTCCACCGTGGTGCCGGCAGGCCAGGTGGCCCTGGTGGTTGGCGGCGGTTCCGGCCATTACCCGGCTTTCGCCGGGCTGGTTGGCCCGGGGCTGGCGACAGCCTCCGCGTGCGGCAACATGTTTGCTTCCCCGGCGGCAGGCCAGGTGTACCGGGTGGCCAAGGCCGCGAACGCCGGCGGCGGTGTGCTGCTCAGCTACGGCAATTACGCGGGAGACGTGCTGCACTTCAGCCAGGCCCAGCTGCGGCTCAACGCCGAGGGCATCGAAACCCGCACCGTGCTGGTCACGGATGACATCGCCAGCGCTCCGCTGGATCAGATCGAAAAGCGCCGCGGCATCGCCGGGGACCTGACGGTCTTCAAGATCGCCGGCGCGGCTGCCGAAGCCGGACTCAGCCTGGATGAGGTGGAGCGCCTGGCCATAAGGGCCAACCTGCACACCCGTTCCCTGGGCGTCGCCTTCGATGGTTGCACCCTCCCGGGCGCCGCGGAACCGCTCTTTCACGTGCCGGCGGGGCAGATGTCCCTGGGACTCGGCATTCACGGCGAACCGGGCATTTCGGAACATCCGATGCCCACCGCCTCCGAGCTGGCGGAACTCCTCGTTTCGCGCCTTCTGGAAGACAGGCCTGAGGCTGCCGGGAATCGCGTGGTGGCGATCGTCAACGGCCTCGGCACTGTGAAGTACGACGAGCTCTTCCTGTTGTTCGGCAAAATCGACAGGCTGCTGACGGCCGCGGGGCTGGAAGTGGTGGAACCCGAATGCGGGGAACTGGTCACCAGCCTGGACATGTCCGGGCTGTCCCTCACCCTGCTCTGGCTCGACGAGGAACTCGAGAAGTACTGGGCCGCACCCGCAGACACTCCGGCATTCAGGAAGGGCAACGTGCCGCCGCGGGCCCGCCGCACACTGGCCGGGCCCGGGGACGTCCTCGCGGACGAGACGGAAGAAGCGTCCGCCGCTTCCGCCGGCCTTGGCAGGCTGGCGG
>DATCNU010000020.1:0-6486 GCA_036565085.1 Arthrobacter sp. | reverse complement strand
CTCGGCCTGGTCCTGCTCGTTGGCGGATCTTTGGCTTCCTGGCTGCTGGGCCGTTACCTGCGCCGGGTGACCCGGGGATGGGGGCCGGAGCAATTGGCGCAACTGTTCGCCTACTACGAATCGGTCCTGCACTCGGTGCGTGAGGGGCTGATCCTGATCGACACCAGGGGCCGGGTGGTGATGTACAACGACCAGGCCGCTGAACTGCTGGGCCTGGAGCCCCGCGATTCGGACGGTGATCCGTCCCGGCCACCCTTCCTGGCGGACCTCCCGCTGGCACCCAGCCTGAAGGAACTCTTTGAATCCGGCCGCACCGCCCACGATGAAATCCATCTGACAGGCCCGCGGATCGTGGTGGTGAACCAGGGCCCCGCCGTCGGGCCCCACTCCCCCGGCCTCCGCCGCCCGGCGGTGTTCGGCACCGTGGCCACCATCCGCGACCGCACGGAAATTGAGTCGCTGGGCAGTGAACTGGAGACCATGCGGACGCTGTCCGACGCCCTCCGCGCCCAGACACACGAACACGCCAACCGGCTCCACACCATGGTTTCCCTGCTGGAACTGGGGCGAACCCGGGAGGCCCTGGAGTTCGCCACCAAGGACCTCGAACTGAGCCAGCAGCTCACCGACGAAATGGTCAGTTCCGTCGACGAGCCTGTCCTCAGCGCCCTAATCATGGGCAAGGCTGCCGAAGCGAATGAACGCGGAGTGAAGCTGACGCTCTCCGCCCAAGGGTCCGCGTCCGTTACGGGCCTGGGCGTGCAGGACCTTGTCACCATTCTGGGCAACCTCCTGGACAACGCCATCGACGCCGCCGCGGACGGCGCGGCTCCCAGGACGGTGGAGCTGACCGTGGAGTCCGACGCTGAGGGCCTGGACATCACTGTGGAGGATTCCGGATCCGGTGTGGACCCGGCCGCCGTGGAGGACATTTTCCGGCACGGCTTCAGCACCAAGGCATCCGGTCCTTTCGGGCGCGGCATTGGGCTGGCCCTGGTCCGCCAGGCGGTGCAACGCCTGGCGGGTACCATGACCATCACAGGCACGGGCGGCGCACGCTTCCATGTTTTCCTGCCGGCCATGGCTGCCGGAACCGGCAAAGAGGAGCAGTTCCAGTGACCGATATCCGCGTCCTCGTGGTTGAGGACGAACCGGTGGCATCGGCCGCGCACGCAGCCTATGTGGGCAGGATGGCAGGATTCGCGCTCGCCGGCACGGCGCCGGACGGCCAGTCCGCGCTCAGGCTCCTGACGGAGCTGGCGGCCGCTGGTGAGCCGGTGGAACTGGTCCTGCTCGACATGAACCTGCCGGACCTGCATGGCTTGGACATCGCCCGGCGGATGCGTGCAGCGGGAATACTGGCCGACATCATTGCCATCACTGCCGTACGGGAAGTGGCGATCGTCCGCAGCGCAGTCGCGATCGGTGTGGTCCAGTACCTGATCAAGCCCTTCACCTTTGCCACGTTTGAGGACAAAATGTCCAGCTACCGGTTATTCCGGCAGCAGCTGGCCTCCCCGGAGTCGGGTGCCGGCAGGACCGCCGCTTCCCAGAGCGAAGTGGACCAGGCTTTCGCAAGCCTCCGCGCGCCGTCGGAATTGCCCCTCCCGAAAGGCCTGTCAGTCTCCACGCTGGACTCAGTCCGGGACTACCTGAAACAGCATGCGGAGTCCGTTTCGGCCACGGAGGTTATGGCCGCCCTCGGCATGTCCCGCGTGACTGCGAGGCGCTACCTCGAATACCTTGCCGACGCCGGCAGCGTCTCCCGCGCGCCGCGCTACGGCACGCCCGGCAGGCCGGAAAACGAATACGGCTGGAAGCGGCGCTAGGCCCCGGCGCCCACAGGGCGCAGAACACCCACCAGCTGGCCGATCACCTCCGGATCCTCAATCGTGGAGGGCACCACATACTCTTCGCCGTCGGCGATTTGCCTCATGGTCTTGCGCAGGATCTTCCCGGACCTTGTCTTGGGGAGCGCCTTGACGACCGTGGCGTGCTTGAAATCCGCCACCGGTCCGATGTTCTTCCTGACAAGGGCGATCAGCTCGCGGACCAGCTCGTTCTCGTTGGCTGTGACGCCTGCCTTGAGCACAACGTAGCCGCTGGCGCGTTGGCCTTTGAGGGGATCCGCCACGCCGATCACGGCACATTCGGCGACGGCGGGGTGGCTTGCGATGACCTGCTCAATCGCACCGGTGGACAGCCGGTGGCCGGCAACGTTGATGATGTCGTCAGTCCGGCCCATCACGAAGACGTAGCCATCGGCATCCCGGTAGCCACTGTCGCCGGTGGCGTAGCTGCCTTCGAAGGCGGCCAGGTACGAGGACACATAGCGGTCGTCGTTCTGCCACAGGGTGGTCAGGGTCCCGGGAGGCAGCGGAAGCCCCAGGACAATGTTGCCCTCCTCCCCCTGCTGCACCGGCGCGCCGAAGCCGTCGACAATGTTCAGTTCGAAGCCGGGCATGGGCACGGTTGGTGAACCGGGCTTGAAGGGAAGGTCCTCCAGCCCGCGCGGGTTGGCGCAGATGGCCCAGCCCGTTTCGGTCTGCCACCAGTGGTCCACTACCGGAACACCCAGGACCTCACCCGCCCAGCGGTAGGTCTCCGTATCAAGCCGTTCGCCGGCGGCAAACAGGGTGCGTAGGTTGGAAATGTCATACCGGGCCAGTTCCGCAGCTTGGGGATCGGCCTTGCGGATCGCCCGCAGGGCCGTGGGCGCCGTGAACAGGACGTTGACCTTGTGGTCCTGCACCACGCGCCAGAAGGCGCCCGCATCAGGGGTCCCCACGGGCTTCCCCTCGTAGAGGACCGTCGTGGCACCGGCCAGCAGCGGGCCATAAACAATGTAGGAATGGCCCACCACCCAGCCGACGTCGGACGCCGTCCACATCACGGCACCCGGACCGACGTCGTAGATGTTCGCCATGGTCCAGCTGAGCGCGACCGCATGGCCGCCGTTGTCCCGCACCACGCCCTTGGGCGTGCCGGTGGTGCCCGAGGTGTAGAGGATGTAGAGGGGGTCGGTTGCCGCGACGTCCACCGCTGCCGCCGGGGTTGCCTCATCCATACACCGGTCCCAGTCCAGCCAGTCCGGGTACCCGGAGGCCGTATGCATAAAGCCCTCCCTGTCCTTGACAATGACGGGCGTCTGCCCGGCGCCGGCGAGTTCGAGCGCTTCGGCAACCGCGGGCAGGTACTCCACCCGGCGCGAGGGCTCAATCCCGCCGGACGCCGTGACGATCGCGGACGGACCGGCATCCTTGATGCGGGCGGCAAGTTCCTTGGGCGCGAATCCGCCGAAGACCACCGAATGCACCGCCCCGAGCCGAGCCGTCGCCAGCATCGCGATGGCGGCCTCGGGAATCATGGGCATGTAGATGACCACCCTGTCCCCTTTGCGGACTCCCTGCGAGCGCAGCACACCCGCGAAGCGCGCCACGAGGCCGGTCAGTTCGGCGTAACTGTAGGTGCGCTTGACCCCCAACATTGCTGAGTCGTAGATGAGGGCGGCCTGGTCCCCGCGGCCGGCCGCAACGTGGCGGTCCAGGGCGTTGTAGCTGGTGTTGAGCACGCCGTCTGGAAACCAGCGGAACAGCGGGGCGGCTGATCCATCAAGCGCGGTTTCCGGCGTCCTGGACCAGGTCACACCGCCTGCTGCCTCGAGCCAGAATGCGTCCTTCTGTTCGATGCTGCGCGCATATGCTTCCCGGTAATTTCCGCTGACCATCATGGGCTCCCGTCCACGTCACTGTGTTGCCACCATGCTATGCGGGCAACACGGTCCAGGCAAGGCATATGTATACATTAACGCGGCAATTTCGCATATAACTGCGCTTTTGCTGGGAAATTCGGCGATTTGTGTATACACTGATCGTCATCAGCAGATTGAAGGGAGGGACTATGCGGGCCAGCGACAAAGCCTATGCAACGCTTCGCGAAGACATCATCGAATGGCGTCTGGCACCCGGAACGGTCCTTGCCGAAGTGGAGCAGTCGGAGCGCCTGGGCGTCTCACGCACTCCCGTCCGGGAGGCGCTGGGCCGGCTCAGCGCAGAAGGACTGACGACGGCGGCAGGCGGCCGCGGCGTCGTCGTCACCGATATCTCGCTGGAGGACATCGATGAGATGTTCGAGCTCCGCGAAACCCTAGAGGGCAAGGCAGCAGCGCTCGCTGCCGAACGCGGCGAGCGCGCGGTCTTTGCGGAACTCCACGCCGATCTCCTGCGGGCGCCGGAGCTGATCAGTGACGCCGATCCCGCCCGGCATGAGTACTACGCTCTGGTAGGCAGGCTCGATGAAGCAATCGACGCCGCCATCTCCAACTCCTACCTCGCACAGGCGATGCGCAGCCTGCGGGTCCATCTGGTCCGCGTCCGCCGCCTCGCGGCCGATGACGCCCCGCGCCTGAAGGCGGCCGCCGTGGAACACGCGGCCATCGCCGAGGCCATCGCCGCAGGCAACGCCAGGCTCGCCGAAGCAGCCACCACCCTGCACCTGCACCGCAGCCTTTCCCACGTCAAAGCCACCCACTCACAGCACTAAGAAGGAGCACCATGGTTAAGCTCAACCACGTCCGCGTCTACAAGAGCGACGAGAACCTCGCCCGTGCAGACCAGCTGGCGCACAAGATCGCCGTCGTCGCCGCAGACGCCGTCGAGGTCACCCCCGAGGTCACCGAAATGGTCATCAACCGCGTCATTGACAACGCCTCCGTGGCCATCGCCTCCCTGAACCGCGGCCCGATCGTCGCGGCCCGCGCCCAGGCCCTGACCCATGCCCCGACCACCAACGGCAAAGGCGCCAGCGTCTTCGGCATCACGGACCGGGTCTCCCCCGAATGGGCAGCCTGGGCCAACGGAGTCGCCGTCCGCGAGCTCGATTACCACGACACCTTCCTTGCGGCTGAATACTCCCACCCGGGCGACAACATCCCGCCGATCCTCGCTGTTGGCCAGCACGTCGGCGCGAGCGGCAAGGACCTGATCCGCGGCATTGCCACCGGCTACGAGATCCAGGTCAACCTGGCCAAGGCCATCTGCCTGCACAAGCACAAGATCGACCACGTGGCCCACCTCGGCCCGTCCGCCGCTGCCGGGATCGGCACGCTCCTGGGCCTGGACGTGGAGACGATTTTCCAGTCCGTCGGCCAGGCGCTGCACACCACCACGGCCACGCGCCAGTCCCGCAAGGGCGAAATCTCCACCTGGAAGGCCCATGCACCGGCGTTCGCAGGCAAGATGGCCGTGGAGGCCGTGGACCGCGCCATGCGCGGCCAGACTTCCCCAGTGCCGATCTACGAAGGTGAAGACGGCGTCATCGCCTGGATGCTGGACGGCCCGGACGCCTCCTACGAGGTCCCGCTGCCCGAGGCCGGCGAGGCAAAGCGCGCCATCATGGACACGTACACCAAGGAACACTCCGCCGAATACCAGGCCCAGGCCTGGATCGACCTGGCCCGGAAGCTGCACAAGGAACACCCGGAGGCGACTGACCCCGCCAACGTGAAGTCGGTCGTTATCAAGACCAGCCACCACACGCACTACGTGATCGGTTCCGGCGCCAACGACCCGCAGAAGTATGACCCGACCGCCAGCCGCGAAACCCTTGACCACTCCATCCCGTACATCTTCACAGTGGCACTCCAGGACGGCTCCTGGCACCACGTGGATTCCTATGCCCCGGAACGCGCCGGCCGCGCCGACACGGTGGAGCTGTGGCACAAGGTCAGTACGGTAGAAGATGCCGAATGGACCCGCCGCTACCACTCGCTGGACATCGCCGAGAAAGCCTTCGGCGGATCCGTGGAGATCACCCTGACCGACGGCACGGTCATCACCGACCAGATCGCTGTAGCCGACGCCCACCCGCTCGGCGCCCGGCCGTTCGCCCGCCAGCAGTACATCAACAAATTCCGCACCCTGGCAGCCGGCCTCGTGGCCGAGGAGGAAATCGAGCGTTTCCTCGCAGCCGCCGAAAGCCTTCCGGACCTGGGTCCGGGTGAGCTTGACCAGCTGAACATCACCGCCGCTCCGGGCGTCATAGACCTCAGCAACGCACCCACCGGCCTCTTCTAAGCACTCCTTACCCACCCCACAGGAGAATCAGATGCTGTATTCCAAGACAACCCCGGAGCAGAAGAGGATCGCGCTGCGCGAGATGCTCGCTTCCGGCACCATCTCGCAGTTCCCGGGCGCCTTTAACCCGCTCTCGGCGCGGCTGATCGAGGAAAAGGGCTTCGCCGGTGTTTACGTCTCAGGTGCCGTGCTGGCCAATGACCTTGGCCTGCCGGACATCGGGCTGACCACCCTCACGGAGGTCGCCACCCGTGCCGGGCAGATCGCCCGGATGACCGACCTGCCCACGCTGGTGGACGCGGACACCGGCTTCGGCGAGCCCATGAACGTGGCCCGCAGCATCCAGGAACTGGAGAACGCCGGCCTGGCCGGCTGCCACATCGAAGACCAGTTCAACCCCAAGCGCTGCGGG